>NZ_JBVJHZ010000031.1:0-68715 GCF_055586545.1 Glycomyces sp. NPDC050141
GGGGTGGGGGGGGGGGGGGGGAAAACCACTGCCACTTGTTTTCTTGAGAAAAAAACGCCAAAAAGACCCCCCTCCCCAACGAAAAAAAAAAAAAAACAAAAAAAAAACAACCCCCCCCCCCCCCCCCCCCCCCCCCCCCCCCCCCCCCACGGCGAGGTCAGTCCGCTGGTTGATAGTGGTCGAGGATCTGTTGTGCCAGTTCCCTGATGCGGCGGCGGGCCTCGGGTGGGTCGAGGACGGTGACGGTGTTGGCGAACTGGAGAAGTTGGCGCACGTCCTCCAGTTCACGGCAGTGCAGGACGGCCGAAGTGCGTCCCTGCCCGTCGGGCTCGGCGATCGTGAGTCGGCTGCCGAGGATTCGCTCGGCGCGCGGGACCTGGTAGTCCTTGATGAGCAGGCGGACTGTGAAGTCGCCCTTGGCCTCCCAACCAGAGGTCAGTTCAGCAGCGATGGAGGCGAGGCGGGCTCCGGGGCGCAGCCGCCGGGCGGTGCGGAGCGGTTCCCATGCGGCGATGCGCTGGAGGTTGAGCAGCTTCGGTTCGCCGGACTCGTCGGCGACGAGGTACCAGCGTCCGCCTTTCGCCAAGAGCCCGTAAGGGTCCACGGTCCTGCGGGTCGCGGTCTCGACTGGTCGCCGGTATTCGACGCGGAGCCGCACGCCGCGGCGCAGGTCGCCGATGAGCTGCGCGGGCGTCACGCCTGCAGGTTCGCGCCCGAACCACGGTCGGTTGTCGCTGACTACGAGGTCGCCGATCGGCAGCAGGTCCTCGGGCGGTCGGGCGCCGACGACCTTGCGGAGGGCCCGGCCGGTGACCGGTTCGACCCCGAGTCGTCGTCGCTGGTCGTCGTCCAGGCCGGTGAGCGTCAGGTGTTCGCGCTCGTGGGGCGTCAGCCGGGCCGCGTCCAAGGTGCCGCCGGGGAGCATGAAGACGCCGCCGTACTTGCCGCGCCGCATGAGGACCGGGAACCCGGCGTCCTGCAGCCAGTTGAGATCCCGGATCACGGTGCGGGCCGAGACGCCGGTCTCGTCCGCGAGCGCGGCCACGGTCGTCTCGGGCCGCGATTGCAGCGCGAGCAGCAGGGAGAAGAACCTTTCGGGAGTCACTTCTCCATGTTCGCAGTGAACATGACAGATCCCGGCATGTTTCCCCTTTACGGTGGCGCCTTCGACAACATCGAAGGAGAGCAGTGATGCCCGGACCGAACCAGTTCATCGTCTACGTCAGCGACGCCCCCGCGGCGGCGCGCTTCTACGGCGACCTCTTCGACATGGAGCCGGTCTTCGAGACCCCGGGCTTCGTCGCGTTCGACCTCGCCTCGGGAATCCAACTCGCGCTGTGGAGCCGATCGGAGGTCGATCTGGCCGCGACGTCGGTTCGCACGAGCGAACTGTGCCTGGCGGTCGAAGGCGCTCCCGCGTCGGTCGACGCGCTCTACGAATCCTGGACGGCCAAAGGCGTACGGGTGGTGGCGGAACCGGTCGACGAGGTCTTCGGTCGCACTTTCGTGGTCGCCGATCCTGACGGCAACCTGATTCGAGTTGCCCCGGTCGACTGACCGACCGCATTACGCGGCAGGGTGCGCCGGGACCGCTTCCGGTCTCGGCGCACCCCGCCTACTTCGGTGCGTGCTACTTGGTGAGGGTGAACACCGGGGATTGCCAGTGCTCCCAGTGGGCCGGATTCGCCTCGTCGCCAAGGGCTTTCAAGACCTTGACGTGGAGGGTCCACTGGCCCGGTTTGAAAGCGGCGGGCCGCTGTTCGGCGAGGTCTTGGAGGTGGATGCCCATGGCGTCGTTCGGTCCGGGGGAGCGCTGGAGGTACTGCTCGCGTTCCCATTCGATGACTTCGCCGGTGTCGGCGTTCTCGGCGCTGACCTCCATTGCGGACACTTGGTGGCCGAGGAAGACCAGTGCGGCGAGGTCCGGGCCCTCGGCGAGGCTGAAGGTCTCGCCCTCTTCCAGGTCTCGGTAGTCGAACTGGTGGGTTTCCGGGTCCTGTCCGACGATGGCCGCGAGGCGCGGGAATTCGGGGTGTTCGAGGACGGGGATCGCCAGGTAGTCGCCCTGGTAGCCGGAGTAGGCGGCGGTCAGTGATTCGCCGTTTTCCGGGCGGGCGGTGATGCGGCCTCCGAAGACGGTTCCTGCGGGGAGGTCGGCGCTCGGTTCGACGGTGACCTGCACTGTTGCTGTCTGGCCCGGGTACAGGTCCAGGGTCTTCGGCTCGAAGGTCACCTTGGGTTCGGCCGCAACGAAGTCCGGGGCGCGTTCGTCGCCCGTGGTCGCGATCGTGGACTGGTGGGTGAGTTCGTACGTGCGGGTCTGGTCGTCGCGGGACTTGAGCTGCAGCTCGAAGGTGCGCGGGGCCGTGCCGTCGCCGGTGTTGACGCCGGTGGGGAAGAGGCAGGCGCGGGCGTCGAGGGCGTCGATCACGTCGATGACGCCGGTGCCTTGGCGGTGGGCCGCTTCGAGTTCGCCCAGGTCCGGGTTCTCGCCCCACGCGACCGGCTTGGCGGAGTTGGCGAGTCGCGTGCGGATGTCGCGCGGCTCCAGGCGCGGTTCGGCGTCGAGCAGGAGCGCGGCCGCCCCGGCGACGTGCGGGGACGACATCGAAGTGCCGGAAAGGGACTCGTACGAGCCGTCGGCGACCGGCACAGTGGACCAGATGCCGCCGCCGGGGGCCGTCACGTCCGGTTTGAACGAGAGGTCCGGTGCGGGACCGTAAGCGGTGAAGGAGGACGCGAAGCCGCCGCGCGGGAGGTCGACCAGGACCGTCTCGCCCGTGAACTCCAGGACCGGGGCCTTGCCGATCGCGGCCAGGTCGTGCAGGTCCGCGCCGTCGGTGTCGGTGAGGGCGAGCGCCGGGACCGGGCCGTCCTCGATGCCGCTGCCGCCGAAGGGACCCGAGCGGTCGTTGTAGATGACGACCGCGGTAGCGCCCTCGGCGACGGCCCGCGCGTACTTCTCCTTGAACGTGCAGGTGCCGCGCACGATGAGCGCGGTCTTCCCGGAAACGTCCCCTTCGGACGGATCGTCGGCGCAGGCGCGGCCGAACCACACGAGCGGGTCGGTCGTGCCGGTCGGCTCGGCGGTGTCGTCCACGGTGCGGAAACCGACGCTGCGGTCCAGGGCCGGGACGAACGCGGCGTCCATGCGCTGCTTCGGATTGTCGGTCGAGGCCACGGCGATCACCTCGGAGCCGAGGCTCGGCGACGAACCCGAGTAGACCCCGGCCTCGCCGTCGTTGCCCATCGAGGCGACCACGGTGACACCCTCTTCGACGAGCTTGTCGGCGGCCACGGCGGTCGGGTACTCCGGCCACTGGAAGGACTGGCCGAGAGAGAGGTTCACGACGTCCATGCCGTCGACGAGCGCCGCTTCGAGCGCCTGCATGATGACCTCGGAACTCGTGGAACCGTTGCAGCCGAAGACTTTGTAAGCCCCGAACTCGACGTCGGGGGCGACGCCGGTGACCTTGCCGTTCGCGCCCACGATGCCCGCGACGTGCGTGCCGTGGCCGCCGCAGTCGGCCGGGTCGGCGTCGGGCGCGGGTTCGGCGTGCTCGGGGTCGTCGGAGTCGAAGTCGTCGCCGACGAAGTCGGTGCCGTAAGCGACCCGGCAGTCGGGGCCGAAGCAGCCACCCAGGTCGGGGTGGGTGTAGTCGATGCCGGTGTCGATGATGCCGACCTTGACGCCCTCGCCGGTAACGCCCCTGGCGTGCGCGTCCGCTGCGCGGGTGGTCTGGATCGCTTGAGCCAGTTCGGGTTGCCCGGTGTCGGCGGTCGTGGCGGGGCCCATGAGGAGGACGTCGGACCAGACCTCCTCGACGAGGTCGAGCCGTTCGAGGCGGCGGGCGGTCGCCGGGTCGGTCTCGACCGAGATGCCGTTCCAGACCCGGGAGAAGTCGTGCCTCACGGTGTAGTCGAGCCCGCGGGCCGCCGTGTCAAGCGCCGAGGCGCCCGCGCCTTCGGTGAGCTCGACGAGCCAGACCTGGGACGGGCCCTCGTCCGGAGTCGCCTGCGCCGCAGGGGCAGAGGAGGCGAGGAGCGGCAGCGCGATCGCGGCGGCGACGAACGCGGCCGGTCGGCGGGAGCGTGCGGATCGTTGCGCGAGCGCGCGGGAGCCGGGCATCAGGGGTCCCTTCGAGTCGCGCCGGTCGGGCCCCGGGCGACCCCGGCGCCCGACCGGCAGCTTTGGCAGGACCTCGATCGTCGGGCATGGGGGTGCTTGAAACGCGCATTTGGCGGCGGCGGCGCGTGTCGGGATCGGGAAGGGGAGGTGGGCGGTGCGGCGGTGGTTAGGCGGTGATCAGGTGCGCTAGGGCGAAGCCGAGGAGGCCTGCGCCTAGACCTCCTGCGAGGTTCGCCGCCACGTTCCAGAGGGCGTGGTGCCAGCGGCCTTCCTCTGCTAGGCGCAGCGTCTCGTACGAGAGGGTTGAGTACGTGGTGAGCGCTCCGCAGAAGCCGGTCACCAGCAGCGCCGACCAGCCTGGGTCCGCGACCGCGACCACCAGGAACACGGCCAGACCCGAGCCGAAGACGTTGACTATCAAGGTGCCCCAGGGGAGGAACCGGCCCGCGTAGTTGGCGACCACCAAGTCGGTGATGAATCGCGCCGGTGCGCCGACGGCCGCGCCGGCCGCTACCAGCAGCAGGGTCATGAGCGGCCTCGCACTAGAAGACGGCGCGTCGCGAACATCCCCAAAGCCGCCGCGAACAGCGCCGCCGCCATCGTCGCGAACGCGAAGACCACCCCGAGCGCGGTCGCCCCGGCGTTCGCGGCCTGGCCGATGTCGACGATGTAGGTAGAAAACGTGGTGAACCCGCCCAGGATGCCCACGCCGACGAACGGCCGTATCCGGCCCAGACCCGGCGCGACCTCCGTGACCGTGATCATCAGGACCCCGATGAGGAACCCGCCCACCGTGTTCGCGATGAAGGTGGCCGTGTCGAACTCGCCCGGCTCGAACGGGAAGGCGACATTGAGGCCGTACCTGGCGACCGCCCCGATCGCGCCGCCCGCAGCCACCGCGACCAGAGCGGGTACAGAGATGCCGCGCAGCGCGCGGCGCAAAGACGGAGAGTCAGGCACTCCCCGAATCTAGTCGCAGGTCGGGCCCTTATTCCCACTCGCGGTCCCGTATGCGGTCTCTCACTGACCCTTGCGCCCGATATGCGAGAACCGCTACCGTTGGCGGGCGATGCGCTACACGATTACGAACCAGCACCTGACACGCAGGCGTCACCTCGACTTCTGCCGCGTGTCCACGGTGCTCTGTCGTTAGCACGAACCTCTTCACCGGCGGGCTCGCCGATGACTCCCTTCCCCGCTGGCCTTGAGCCCACCCCAGCGTTTCCCTGGTAATTCCCGCAGCACAGCGGTGCCCTCCGCGTGCTGTCCGCAAAAAAGAGGTTCACCATGTCCGCAACCGCGGCAGCAAACGACACGAAGCGGCGCAAACGCTTCAAGATCCCGTTCGCCTGGCAGCTCCTGATCGGCCTCGCGCTCGGCCTCGTCCTCGGGTACGTCGCCCGCGAATGGTCCGTCGCCTGGCTCGGCACCACCCTCGAGACGATCGGCACGCTGTTCGTGCAGCTGCTCTTCCTCATCGTCCCGTTCCTGGTGTTCACCGCGATCGTCGCCTCGATCGCGAACCTGCGCAACCTCGCGAACGCCGGCCGCCTGGTCGCCAAGACCCTCGGCTGGTTCGCGCTCACCTCGGCCATCGCGGTCGCCATCGGCCTCGCGATCGGCCTCACCACCAACCCCGGCCAGGGCGTGACCCTGACGAGCTCGGCCGCCGCCCCGGAGACCACCGGCTCCTGGACCGACTTCCTCACCGGGATCATCCCCACCAACGTGGTCGACGCGTTCATGAACGTCAACGTCCTCCAGATCGTGTTCCTCGCGATCGTGGTGGGCGCGGCCGCCGCGAAGCTCGGCGACAAGGCCGAGCCGTTCCTGAAGTTCAACGCCTCCGCGCTGGCGCTCATCCAGAAGGCCCTGTGGTGGGTGATCCGCTTGGCGCCCTTCGGCACCGCGGCGCTCATCGGGAACTCGGTGTTCGCGTACGGCTGGGACCTGCTGGAGCCGCTCGCGGTGTTCAGCATCGACATCTACGCGGGCGCGCTCATCGTGATGCTCGTGGTCTACCCGGTGCTGCTGCGCCTGGTCGCGAAGGTCTCGCCGATCCAGTTCTTCCGCAAGGCGTGGCCCGCGATCCAGTTCGCGTTCGTCTCGCGCTCGTCGGTCGGCACCCTGCCGCTCGCGCAGCGGATCGTGACCGAGCGCCTCGGCGTAGCGCGCGACTACGCGTCGTTCGCGTCGCCGTTCGGCGCGACGACGAAGATGGACGGTTGCGCCGCGATCTACCCGGCGATCGCCGCGATCTTCGTGGCGCAGGTGTACGACGTGCCGCTCGGCATCCAGGACTACCTGCTCATCGCGTTCGTCTCGGTGATCGGCTCGGCCGCGACGGCGGGCCTGACCGGCGCCACGGTGATGCTGACCCTGACGCTGTCGACGCTGGGCCTGCCGCTCGAGGGCGTCGGCCTGCTGCTGGCGATCGACCCGATCATGGACATGATCCGCACGGCCACCAACGTGACCGGGCAGATGGTGGTGCCGGTGATCGTGGCGAAGTCGGAGAAGATCCTCGACCGCGAGGTGTACGACGCGGCGCCGGTGCCGCTCGACGCCGAGTCCGCGTTCGACGGCTCGGACGAGCCCGTCCGCAAGGGCGAGCCCGCGCTGCAGCCCGCATAAAGGCTTTACTCTCTCTCCTGAAATATCGGGGGCCGGTCCGCACAAGGACCGGCCCCCGTTGCGCTGCTTACGATTCGCGGGCGACTGCGGTGCTGGCCCAGATGCTGGGTCGGTCGAAGGCCTCGCCGTTCTCGACCGCTTTGATCCAGTCGGCAGTGGTGACGACCGTGGCGAAGTTCGACTGCATGACGGTGAGGACGCCGTTGTGCACGGCTTCGGCGCTCATGGTCCCGGCGGCGTTCGCGAGCGGCACGGTGCCGGTGGCGTCGGCGAGGAACTCGACGGCGTAGCCGAGGTGGAAGGCGTCGCGGGCGGTGGACTCGTCGCAGTTCTGGGTCATGTAGCCCGCGATCGAGACGACGTCGACGCCCGCGAGCAGGTCGTTCAGGTTCGTGCCGTGGAAGGACGAGGCCTTGGCCTTCTCGACGAGGTGGTCGTGGGCGCCGAGGTCGGCGTGGAGCTCCCAGGCGTGCGAGCCGCGCGCGAACAGCGGGGAGGTCTCCGGTGAGGAGTGCTGCACGGCGATCACCGGGACGCCAGCGGCGCGGGCGGCATTGATGGCCGCGTTGATGTTCGCGAAGCTCTCCTCGCGGGGCGGGAACGCGATGGGGAGGTTCCCGGTGAAGTACTCGTTCTGGACGTCGATGACGACCAGGGCGCGTTGGACGGTCATGCAGCCCAAGATAATCGCGCCGCGAGCCGGTAAGCCCTGGGGCGGGTGGTGCTCTCGGGCACAGCGGGGTCAGACCCGCTGCTCGATATGGCGTTCGAGGCCGTCGAGGACGCGTTCGAGCCCGAACACGAAGTAGTCCTCCATGGCGGCCTCGGACGCGGAGCCGGGTTCGGCGAGCCGCGCGAGGTTGGGGAAGCGCGCGCGCATCGCGGGGTCGGCGAGGAACTGGAACATCTCGGTGTCGCCGTCGGTGCTGCCGCCGACCTCGGGGCGGACCGCGCCAAGCACGAAGCAGTCGACGGTGAGCACGCTGATGAGCCCGAGCTCGGCGGGGAGCCCGACGGCGGTGAGCTTCCCGAGCATGGCGTCGACCCACCCGGCCTCGCCGGGGCCCATGGCGCGTTCGGAGGTCCCGACGACCACCGCCCACGGGTGGGCGGTGAACAGGTCGCGCACGCCGAGTCCCCAGTGGCGCAGGAGGTCCCGCCAGTTGTCGGCGTCGGCGAGGGGCGCGGGCGCGGCCATGAGCGAGTCGTACATGAGGATGACGAGCTCGTCCTTGCCCGGGATGTGCCGGTACAGGGACATGACGCCGCTGCCGAGCCGCTCGGCGAGGTGCTTCATCGAGACCTTCTGCAGGCCTTCGGCATCGGCGATGGCGACGGCCTCGGCGACGATCCGCTCGCGGCTGAGTCCGGCGGGGCGTCCGCGTCCGGGGCGGGCGGTGTCGCCCCACAGCAGGTCGTAGTCGGCTTTCCCCACTGGCGCGCTCCCTTCGCTCGGTCTCGAGCAGCCTACGTCGGGGCCGGAAACCGACGGCACCCATCAGTCGTGCGTATGATGTACGCTAATTAGCGTATCGCATACGCATCGATCGGACCCCGTGATCGGAGAACCCCATGGCCGAGCCCCACGTCCTCGCACCCGCACCCGAAACCCCGCCCGCACAGGCGAAACCGAAGTGGTACCGCCGCCCCTGGATCGTCCCGCTGTTCGTGATCGTGGGCCTGTTCGTCGCGGCCCGCCTCCCCAGCTACCTCACCTTCGACACCACGGACTCGCTCGTCGAGCTCCAGGAGGCCTTCCCCGAGACGCACTACCTGATGCTCACCGGGCACATCCTGTTCGGCTCCATCGCGATCATCACCTGCTCGATGCAGGTCTGGCCGTGGCTGCGCCAGCACCACCCGAAGGTCCACCGCATCTCCGGCCGCGTGTACGTCTTCGCGGGCGTCGTGCCCTCGGGGCTGTTCGCGCTGGTCGTGAGCATCGTGTCGGTGATCGGCCCGGCCGGGAAGATCGGGAACGTCTTCCTCTCGCTGCTGTGGTTCGGCGTGACGTTCGCCGGCCTCGTCGCGGCCCGGCGGCGGCGCTTCCAGGAGCACCGGCGCTGGATGATCCGCAGCTTCGCGCTCTGCACTTCCATTGTGGTCAACCGGGTGTGGCTGGTCCTCTTCCTGTTCGGGCTCATGCCGTTCCTCGACGGCTACTACGGCGGCGACATGGACGCGCTCATCGAGGACGCCGCGGTCGCCTCGATCTGGATGAGCTGGATCGTCAACCTGATGATCGCCCAGTGGTGGCTCGACCGGAAACCCAAGCGCGGGAAGCGCTTGGCTGCCACCAAAGTCGCAGTCGGGACCTGAACCCCCGACTTTCGGGGCGGCCGGAGATACGCCTCCGGTCGCCCTTTGCGCACGTGAAAGTCCATGCCGCGGAAGGATTCTTTCGGCCCCGCGACGCGCGAACCTGAGTACATGCACACCTCTACCGCGGTGGCCCCGGCCGCCGAAACCGCGCCAGCCTCGAAGCGACTGCCGCTGCTCGACGTCCTCCGCGGCGTCGCGATCCTCGGCACGCTCGGCACGAACATCTGGATCTTCGCCTCCCCCGCCGGGGAGGCCGGGCCCCTGCTGGGCAGTTCCGGGGCCACCACCGACGACTCGTTCGTCGGCGCGCTCTTCGAACTGCTCACCAACGGCAAGTTCCTGTCGATGCTCACCGTGCTCTTCGGCGTCGGCCTCGCCATCCAGTTCCGCTCGGCCGAAAAGAAAGGCCGCCGCTGGCCGGGCCGGTACCACTGGCGGGCCCTGTTCCTCTTCGCCGAAGGCACCGTCCACTTCGTCCTCGTGTTCGCGTGGGACGTGCTCATGGGGTACGCCGTGACCGCGATCCTCGTGGCCTGGATGCTCCGGCGCTCGCAGCGGGCGCAGCGCATCGTCATGTGGACCGCGCTCGGCCTGCACCTGGCGCTCATGGGCCTCATCACGGCCGCGATGACTGCCGGGCCGGGCCTGGAGCAGCAGACCGACCCCGAGATCGAGGCGCTCTACGCCTCCGGGTCCTGGTGGGAGCAGGTGCAGTTCCGGCTCGACAACGCCCTCGCGTTCCGCATCGAACCGGTCGTCACCTTCCCGCTCCTGGTGTTCCTGTTCATGCTGGGCGTCAAGCTCTTCCGCGCCGGAGCCTTCGGAGGGGACGCGGCCGGGGGCCGCATCCGCCGCCGCCTCCTGGTGTGGGGCCTCGGGATCGGCATCCCGCTCAACCTCGCGGTGATGAACGGGCCCGACGGGCTGTTCTTCCTCGAGCGGTACGTCGCCGCGCCCGTGGTCATGCTCGGCTACATCGGCCTCGTCGGGCTCATCGTGGAGAAGGCGCGGCGCGGGATCGTCATGGGCGCCTTCGAAAGCCTCGGCCGCACCGCACTCAGCGGGTACATCCTGCAGAACGTGCTCGCCTCGGCGCTCTGCTACGGCTGGGGCCTCGGCCTCGCCGCGAGGTTCGGCTACAGCGCCTGGCTGGTCGTGGTCCTGTGGATCGGCATCAGCGCGGTCCTGCTCGTCGGCTCGCGACTGTGGTTGCGCCGCTTCACGACCGGCCCGGCCGAGATGCTGCAGAAGGCCGCCCTCCGTTAGCAAAAACGAGGTGCGGGCCGGAAGCCCCCGGCCCGCACCTCCCCCTCTGGCAGTTAAGCAGCGACGGCCTCGCGGTCGCGCACGGCCCGGCGGCGGAGCAGCGACACCAAGGGCCACAACGCGATCACGGCCACGATCGCGTACACCGTCCACGACACCGGCCCGCCGATCAGGCCCGTCAGGTCGCCGCCCGAGAGCTGCAGCGACATGCGCGCCTGGCGTTCGGCCATCGGGCCGAGGATCACGCCCACGATCATCGGCAGCATCGGAATCCCGAAGCGCCGCATAGCGAGCCCGATCAGGCCCAGCGCGATCAGGATGTACAGCTCGAACGCCTGGCCGCTGGTCGCGTACGCGCCCATCGAGGCGAAGAACAGGATGCCCGCGAACAGGTACGGCTTGGGGATGCGCAGCAGCTTCACCCACATCGGGATGAGCGGCATGTTCAGCACCAGCAGCATCGCGTTGCCCACGAAGAGCCCGGCGATGAGCGTCCACACCAGCGCCGACTCCTTCTCGAACAGGAGCGGGCCCGGCTGGATGCCGTACGTCTGGAACGCCGCCAGCATGACCGCCGCCGTAGCGTTGCACGGCAGGCCGAGCGCGAGCATCGGCACGAGCGTCCCGGCCGCCGAGGCGTTGTTCGCCGCCTCCGGGCCCGCGACACCCTCGATCGCGCCGTTCCCGAACTCCTTCTTGTGCTTCGAGAGCTTCCGTTCGGTCACATAGGACAGGAACGTGGGCACCTCGGCGCCGCCGGCGGGGACCGCCCCGAACGGGAATCCCAGCGCGGAGCCGCGCAGCCACGGGCCCCACGAGCGGCGCCAGTCGCTCTTGCCCATCCACACCCGGCCGACCGGGATGATCTCGTCCGTGCCGTTCTTGCGGCGCGCGGCCGTCCACAGTGCTTCACCGACCGCGAAGGCGCCCACGGCGACCACGACGATGTCGATGCCGTTCGCGAGCTCCGGCACGCCGTAGGTGAGACGCTGCTGGCCGGTCACGGCGTCGATCCCGATGGTGCCGATGACGAGGCCGAGCAGGAGCGACGCGAAGCCGCGGATGCGCGAGGAGCCGAGCACCGAAGCGGTCGCGACCAGCGCGAGCATCATGATCGCGAAGTACTCGGGCGCGCCGAGGCCGATCGCGAACTTCACGGTGATCGGGGTGACGAACACGAGCGCGATCGTCGCGATCGTCCCGGCCACGAACGAGCCGATGGCGGCGGTCGCGAGGGCCTGCCCGCCGCGCCCGTTCTTCGCCATCTTGAAGCCCTCGAGGACCGTGACCACCGAAGACGACTGGCCCGGCGTGTTCAACAGGATCGCCGTGGTCGAACCGCCGTACATGCCGCCGTAGAAGATCCCGCCGAACATGATGAACGCCTGGGTCGGCTCCATCCCGTACGTGATCGGCAGCAGCAGCGCGATCGCCATAGCGGTGCCCAGGCCCGGCAGCATGCCCACGGCCGTGCCGATGGTGACGCCGATGAGCGCGATGAGCAGGTTCTGCGGCGTCAGGATCGCCGCGAAGCCGTCGAGGAGCGAGTTGAGGTTCTCCATGCCAGCCCCCTACAGGATTCCCTGGAGCACGCCGGCCGGAAGGCCGAGGCCCAGGCCGATCGCGAACCCGTAGAACGTGGCGAGGCCGAGCACGACCGCCGCCGCGAGCGTCAGGAAGTACCGGCGCGAGCCGAGCACGATCGCCGCGCCCCAGAACAGGAGCGACCCGGAGATGACCCAGCCGAGCCAGTCGATGAGCAGCGCGTTCGCGATGAACACGGCGCACAGGAGGCCGATGGTCTTCCAGTCGTACTTGTCGCCCGCGTGCTTGCCCTCGTCCTCGCCGTGGCCGCCGCGCAGCACGTCGAGCGCGTAGAACGCCGCGACCGCGAACAAGAGCACCCCGAGGATGATCGGCACCGGTTTCGGGCCGATCGGGTCGTTCGACGCGGAGAACCCGCCGAGGCGGGAGGCGTCGACGATCACGAGGACGCCGAGCACCGCGAGGAACCCGCACACCCACAGCTGCGCGAGGTCCCGCTTCGGCGTCGCGACCTCCTCGACGGCCGCTTCGGTCTCGACGGTCATGCCAGGCCCAGTTCCTGCAGGGTGGCGGCGACCGTGGCGTCCTGCTCGGTGAGGAAGTCGCCGAAGTCGTCGCCGGTGATGAACGCGTCGGTCCAGCCCTGCTTCTCCAGTTCCTCCTGCCAGGCCGCGGAGTCGTGCATCGCCGTGAGCGCGTCGATCCAGGCCTTGCGGTCGGCGTCCTCGATCCCGGGCGGGGCCACCCAGCCTCGCCAGTTCGTGAACTCCAGGTCGATGCCCGATTCACCGAACGTCGGCGCGTCGGGGACGACGTCGACGCGCTCGGCGCCGGAGACCGCGAGGACCCGCAGCTGACCGGCCTCGATCTGGTCGATGAACTCGCCCACGCCGGACGCGCCGAACGCGATCTTCTCGCCCAGCAGCGCGGGCAGGAGCTCGCCGCCGCCGTCGTACGACACGTAGTTGACCTTGGTCGGGTCGATGCCGACGGCCTTCGCGAGCTGCATCGGCAGCAGGTGGTCGGGGCCGCCGGGGGAGGAGCCGCCGCCGACGGTGACGCCGTCGAGGTCGCCCTGCCAGGCCGCGACCAGGTCCTGGATCGTCTGGAACGGGGACGCGGCGGGCACGACGATGGCCCCGGACTCCTCGACGAGCTTCGCCAGCGGCGTGGTCGCCGTCAGCTTCGCCTCGGAGTTCTGCGTGTAGGAGGCGCCCACGACGCCCAGGCCCATCTGCATGGCGAGCTTGCCGTTCGCCTCTTCGCTGACCGTGCGCTGCAGGCCGACCGTGCCGCCCGCGCCTTCGAGGTTGAACACCTCGACGGCCTTGGCGATCGACTCGTCCTCCATGATGCGGGCGATGGAGCGGGCGGTCGTGTCGTAGCCGCCGCCGGGGCTGTTGGGCACCATGATCCGCAGACCGGTGAGCGGCCCGCCGTCGCCGCCGCCGTCTTCTGCGGTGAGACCGCAGGCCGTGGCCGTGGCGGCGAGGGGGACGGCCGCCGCGGCGCTGAGGAGGGCCCTCCGGGGAAATTTCATCGTCGTTGCTCTTTCATTTCGAGGGTGGTGTGAGAGACGATGGTCACCCTGACGCGGCCCCGGCGTCAGCCTTGTGTCCGTAACGATCATTGAGTTCATTGTGTTCAGCCCTCTGAAGCGCCCGACGCTCGCCGGCCAGCTGCTCGCCTTCCAGCTGACGGTGATCCTCCTCGTGCTCGCCGCCGTCGCGGGCGTCTCGCTCGCGCAATCGCAGGCGCTCTTCACGATCGAGGAGGGCCGCCGCGTCACCCAGCTCGCTGAGAGCCTCGCCGCCTCCGACCTGGTGCGCGGCCGCCTCCCCGCGCCCCTGCCCGAGCAGACGCTCGCTCCCGAGATCCAGTCGAGCCTGGAACGCTGGCAGGTGTCATCGGTGACGATCGCCGACGCTGAAGGCGAGATCGTGGCCTCCACGAACCCGCTGCTCATCGGCACTGAGCTGCCGCTCGGTACGGGCGTGTTGGACGGGCGCGGCTGGCGGGGCGAGATCGAGCTCGGCGGCCGGACCGAACTGGTCGGGCAGGCGCCCGTGATCAGCGACGAGACCTACGAGGTCCTGGGCGTCGCCGTCGTCGGCCAGGAAGTGCCCTCGGCGGGCGCGATGCTCGCCGGGGACAGCCCCGACCTGCTGCTCTACCTCGGGATCGCCTCGGCGCTCGGCGTCGCCGGGTCGGTGCTGCTCGCGCGGCGCATCAAACGCCAGACGTTCGGCATGGAGCCGCGCGAGATCGCCGGGCTCGCCGAGCACCGCGAGGCGATGCTCTACGGGATCGCCGAGGGCGTCGTCGCCCTCGACCCGCAGCACCGCGTCACCCTCGTCAACGACGTCGCGCGCCGACTCCTCGACCTCCCGGACACGGCCGTGGGCCGCACGCTGGGCGACCTCGACCTGTCCGCGCGCCTGCGCGACGTCCTCACCGGTACCGCCGAAGGCGCCGACCAGGTGGTCCTGCAGGGCAACCGCGTGCTCGTCGTCAACCGCATGCCCGTCGCCAAGGACGGCCGCCCGCTCGGCTCGGTCGCGACCCTGCGCGACCGCACCGAGCTCGCGCAGCTCGAACGCGACCTCGGCTCGTTCCGGTCGACCGCCGAGGCCCTGCGCGCGCAGGCCCACGAGTTCGACAACAAGCTCCACACGATCTCCGGGCTCATCCAGATCGGCGAGCACGACGAGGTCGTGCAGTACATCGACGCGCTCAACCGGCACCGGCAGTCCCTCGACCTGCACATCGCCGAGCCGATCCGCGACAAGGCGATCGCCGCGCTCCTCATGGCGAAGTCCGCGCAGGCCTCCGAGCGGCGCGTCCGCCTCGACATGGACCCGGGCAGCGCCCTCGCGCCGCTCGCCGCCGAAGACTCGGCCGACGTCGGCACGGTCCTGGGCAACCTCGTCGACAACGCCGTCGAAGCGGCCGCCGGGCTCGTGCGCGACGCGCCCCTGCCGCGCCGCTCCGACACCGACGCCTGGGTGCGCGTCCTGATTCGCGAAGACGAAGGGGCCGTTCGCATCACCGTCGACGACTCCGGCCCGGGCGTCCCGCCCGAGACCGCCGGGGAGGTCTTCGAGCACGGGTACACCACGAAGGCCGCCGCGGCCGAGCACGGCATCGGACTTGCGCTCACCAGGCTCGTGTGCGAGCATCACGGCGGCTCCGTGGCCCTGGAGCACACCGAGCGGGGCGCCCGCTTCACCGCGGTCCTGCCGCTCCTCTACCGTCCCGCCGTGAAGGAACCGACATGATCGATGTGCTGGTCGTCGACGACGACTTCCGGCTGGTCAACATCCACCGCGGCTTCGTCGAACGCACCCCCGGCTTCCGCGTCGTCGCGTGCGCCCGCACCGGCGAGGAGGCCCTGGCGGCCCTCGCCGAGCACCGGCCCGACCTGGTGCTCCTCGACCTGTACCTGCCCGACGTGTTCGGGCTCGACCTGCTGCCGCGCATGCGCGCCGAAGGCCACGAATGCGACGTCATGGTGATCTCGGCGGCCCGCGAGGCCGAGGCGGTGCGCGCGGCCGTGCGGCTCGGCGTCGTCTCCTACCTGCTGAAACCCTTCAGCTTCGACGACTTCACCGAGCGCCTGGAGCAGTACGCGAACCGCCGCGCGGGCCTTGCCGCCGCCGCCGTCCGCGACCAGGCCGACGTCGACCGCGCCTTCGACCGGCCCGCCACGGGGCCGATCACCATGCTGCCCAAGGGGTTCAGCAACGAGACCGCGAAGCTCGTGGAAGGGGCCCTGCGCGAGACCCCTGACTCGCTCTCGGCCGCCGAATGCGCCGAGCAGGTCGGCATCTCCAGGGTCAGCGCCCGCCGCTACCTGGAGCAGCTCGCCGAGACCGGCCGCGCCGAAGTGGCCCTGAAGTACGCGGGGCGGGGCCGCCCGGAGCGCCGCTACCGCTGGCGCTGACCGGACGGCTCCCCGCGCTAGCTGTCGGTGGTGTTCGCGTCGCCGTTCGCCGCCACCAGGTACCAGACGCTCTGCAGCCCTTGGCCGTCCGTCTCGCCCGGCTCGTCATCGTCCGCGTAGTAGTACAGCGGCCACTTGTTGTAGGTGACCTGCATGGAGCCGTCGCTGCGCTCCACGGTGCCGATGAGCGAGGCGTCGACCGCGCCGCTCGCACCCACGTCGGCGGAACCGGCGATCATCGGCGGCCACGCCGCCGCGCACGCGTCGTAGCAGGTCGGGTCGGCCTGCGCATCCGTCTTGAACAGGTACAGCGCGAAACCGTCGCTGTCCACAAGGAACTCGCCGTGGTCGTCGTCGGTGGCCGTCGCGAGCGAGGCGGCCGCGTCGGCGGTCGGCGCTTCCGTAGGCGACTCCGATGCCGAAGTGGGGTCGGTCCCGTAGGGGCCGCTGTCCGATCCGCCGTCGGAGTCGCCGCACGCGGCGGCCCCGAGCAGGGCGAACGCGGCCGCCGCGGCGGCGCACGCACGCTGGTGTCGTATCCATCTGGTCATGCCGGGAGCCTAAGCAGCGCAGGGCCCGGCCCGGGGGATTTCGGCCGCGCTGCTCAGAGCAGATCCGCCCCGGGCGGAAACGGTGGCGCGCCGGTCCCGCTCCGCCGCATCGTGGACCCATGAGTGAAAACGGGAAACCACTGATGTTCGACGACCGGGCCAGGCGCGAGCTCTACCAGCAGCGCGTGCTCGTCCTCGACGGCGCACTTGACGACGACAACGGCACCCTGCTCGCCACGCAGATGCTGTCCCTCGCAACGGAGAACCCGGCCGCCGACATCGCACTGTGGATCCACTCCCCGGGCGGGTCGGTCCCCTCCATGCTCGCGATCCGCGACGTCATGCGGCTCCTCCCCTGCGAGGTGTCCACACTGGCGCTCGGCTTGGCCTGCAGCGCAGGGCAGTTCCTGCTCTCCTCCGGCACCAGGGGCAAGCGCCGCGCCCTGCCGCACGCGCGCGTCCTCATGCACCAGGGCTCCGCGGGCATCGGCGGCGTGGCCGTCGACATCGAACTGCAGGCCAACGACCTGCGCTACACCCGCGACACCGTCCTCGGCCTCATCGCCGAGGACACCGGCCAGCCGCTCGAGCGGATCTTCGAGGACTCGCTCCACGACCGCTGGTACACCGCGACCGAAGCCCGCGACTACGGCTTCATCGACGGCATCGTGTCGTCCTTCGACGAGATCGCCCCGCCCGCGCGCCGCAGCATCGGCCTGAGCCTCCAGGGGGCCTCCGCATGAGCACCTACTCGATCCCCAACGTGATCACCAAGAACGAGCGCGGCGAGCGGATCATGGACGTCTACTCGTACCTGCTCAGCGAACGCATCATCTACCTGGGCACCGGGATCGACGCCGGGGTCGCGAACGCGCTCGTCGCGCAGCTGCTGCACCTCGACGCCGAGAACCCCGACCGCACGATCAACCTCTTCATCAACTGCGAGGGCGGCGACCCGAGCGCGATGCTCGGCGTCTACGACACGATCCGGTACATCAAGGCCAAGGTCGCGACCACCTGCGTCGGCCAGGCCGTCGCGGTCGGCGCAGTCCTCCTCGCGGCCGGGGCCGAGGGGATGCGGGCGGCGCTGCCGCACGCACGCGTCGTGCTCCACCAGCCCGCCGCGCAAGGCCGCGGGGCGATCCCCGACCTCATCCTCGCCGCCGACGAGATCGTGCGCGTGCGCGCCGACATCGAGGCGATCCTCTCGCGCCACACCGGCCAGACGCCCGAGGCGCTGCGCGCCGACACCGACCGGGACCGCGTCTTCACCGCGCAGGCGGCGAAGGACTACGGCCTCATCGACCAGGTGATGGAGGAGCGCTAAGCGGCCAGGGCGTAAGCCGAGCGGTGAACATACGCAGCCACAGAAGCAGTGAACTGCACGGAAAGCCGCTCGGCAACGGCCACAGTCAAGTCCGTCAGAGTAAGTTCCAGAGCGCCGGCAACCGCCGCGATCATCTCGCTCGAAGGGTCCTTCATCCCGCGCTCGATCTCGGAGAGGTACTGCGGCGAGATCCCGGCCCGGCCCGCGGTGTCGGTCAGCTTCTCGCCGCGGTCGTGGCGCAGGTCCCGGAGGCATTCGCCGAGGGCGTCGCGCCAGAGCGGCTCGCCGTCCGGCTTCGGTTCAGCAGTGTCGGCCATGCCTCATCGTAGGACCGCCAAACCCCCCGAGACCAGGCCGTTTCGCTGTGAGCAGATCAAGAACCCGATTTCCTTGCACTGACGATCCGGTCGAGCAATACTTAGCCATATGGCAAAGTATTCGGAGGAGCTCGACGGACTGTTCTGGGCCCTCGCCGACCCCACCAGGCGAGAGGTCGTCAGACGCCTCGGCCTCGGCCCCCAGAGCGTGGGCGACCTCGCCAGCGCGTTCCCGATCACCCTGCCCTCGTTCATGAAGCACGTGCGGACCCTGGAGGCGAACGGCCTCATCCGCACCGTCAAGTCCGGCCGGGTGCGCACCTGCGCGCTCCGGCGCGAACGCCTCGACCTCGTCGACGGCTGGCTCGCCGAGCAGCGCCGGACCTGGGAAGACCGCACCGACAGGCTCGAACGCCTCGTCACCGCACCCGAGGAGGAGCAATGAATCCCGAACTCGACCTGGCGCTCGAACGCGTCATCCGCGCCCCGCGCGACCGCGTCTGGCGCGCCTGGACCGACCCGGACCGCTTCGCCCAGTGGTGGATTCCGGCACCGATGACCTGCCGCGTCGACCGCCTCGAACCGCGCCCCGGCGGCGCGCTCGTGACCCGCATGAGCGAGGACGGCACCACGTTCGTCCCGCACCTGAACGCGTGCTTCCTCATCGCCGACGAGAACGAGCGGATCGTCTTCACCAACGGCCTCGACAGCGACTGGCGCCCATCGCAACCGCAGCCGGTCGCCATGACCGCCCAGATCACGCTCGCCGACCACCCGGACGGCACCCGCTACCAGGTACTCGTCCGCCACGGCGACCCCGCCGCCCGCGAGCTCCACGAGAAACTCGGCTTCGCCGAAGGCTGGGGCACCGTCACCGCCCAACTCGCCGCCCTCACCGAATCCGAACCCGCCTGACCGGGCCCGCAACACACAAAAACGGCACCGACCCAAAGGCCGATGCCGTTTTTCATTCTGGTGGAGCTTAGGGGATTCGAACCCCTGACCTTTTCCATGCCATGGAAACGCGCTACCAACTGCGCCAAAGCCCCTTGATTGGCGTTCTCAAGGTCGTAGACCTTGGAACCGGCACTACTTTACACGGTGTCGCGGGGCGGGCCCAGGGAGGGGCTGGAGACGGCGGTCACGTTGGCGAGCTGGGGGTTTGCGGTGCTGGTCGGGGGCGTGGCGAAGGCCCTCCGCGGCGGGCGCGGAGGGCCTTCGGCTGTGCGTCAGTCCCAGCTGAGGCCGGGGGCGTAGCGGCGCGGGCGGAGCTTCGCGATGAGCTGCGCCGCGACGTCGAAGAGGCGGCCGGTGGAGCCGGGCGGGCCGACGAGTTGCACGGTTGCCGGGGCGCCGTCGCTGCGCATGCCGACCGGGACGACCAGGGCCGGGAGGCCGGCGAGGCCGAACGGGGCGGTGAACGCGGCGGCGCTGGCGAGGTGGGTCACGTTGGCGCGCAGGGTCTCCGTGGACCACTCCTTGGCCGCGGGCGGCGCGGCGGGCAGCCCGGGGGTGATGAGCAGGTCGTAGTCCTCGAGGTCGAACCAGTCCTCGAGGTGGCGGCGGACGCGGTTGCCGTCGCCGAGGACGCCGCCGAACAGGCCCCTCAGGTAGGTCTTCTCGCCCACGGAGACGAGCCGCCTGGTGCGCCGCTGCAGGCCGTCGGGGCCGCATTTGAGGCTGCGCAGGTACGCCGCGCAGGTCCAGGCCCCGGAGGAGGCCGGGGTGAGGCGGGCGCCGAAGCGGGGCTTGGCGCGGAATGTGTCGTGGCCCAGGTCGGTGAGGGAGCGTACGGCTTTGAGCAGCCACTTCGTGGCGTCGTCGTCGACGCGGGCGGGGAGCGGCGCGATGTTCGTGGCGGCGATCCGCAGGCGTCCGGGATCGCCCGTGGAGCGCGGGTGGCGGTGGGTGAGGGCGGCGTAGGCGAGCGCTGCGTCCTCCACGGTGGTGGCCATGACCCCGGTGTGGGCGCCGAGCCAGTGCTCGGGGTCGGTGTTGATGTCGGCGGGGACGTGCTCGGGGCTGTAGGCGACGATGCCGCACGCGGCGGCCGCGGTGCGCACCCCGCCCGCAGAGCCGGGCCCGTCGAGGCCGATGCCGATGGGCGCGGCCCCGGTGGCGACGGCGAGTGCGGTGCCGCCGCTGGGGCCGCCGACGCCGCGGTCGGGGCGCCAGGGGTTGGCCGGGACGTTCCCGTCGTCGTCGGTGGCGGGCCAGAGCCCGAGCTCGGAGGAGCGCCCGAAGGCGACGATCACGGCGCCGGCGCCGCGGATGCGCTGCACCGCTTGGTGGTCGGTGTCGGCGATCGGCAGGACGGCGGCGTTGGAGCCGAGCCGGGGCGCGTGCCCGGTGACGGCGAGCTGCTCGCACACGGCCACGGGGACCCCGGCGGCGGGCAGGGAGTCGCGGTTGTCGATCTCGTCGACGGCCGCGGCCTCGGCGAGCGACTCGATCTTGCGGACGCTGGTGAGGGCGCCTTCGGCCTCCCGGTGGTCCTCGATGCGGCGGAGGTGGTGGTCGACGACGATCGCGGCGTCGGCGTCGCCGCGCCGGACTGCCTTGGCTATCTGCTGCGCGGTGGTTCCCGACCAGCTCACTGCACGTCCTTCTTTCTCACGGGGGCCTGCGGGGTGCCGTCTAGCCCAGGGCCTGGCGCAGGTCGGCCAGGAGGTCGTCGGCGTCCTCGATGCCGACGGACAGGCGCACGAGGTCAGCGGGGACCTCGAGGGCGCTGCCGGCGGCGGAGGCGTGGGTCATGCGTCCGGGGTGCTCGATGAGGGATTCGACGCCGCCGAGCGATTCGCCGAGCGTGAACACCTCGGTGCGAGCGCAGAGGTCGACGGCGGCTTGCTCGCCGTCCTTGTGGCGGAAGGAGATCATGCCGCCGTAGCGCTTCATCTGCTTGCCCGCCACGTCGTGTCCGGGGTGGGTCGAGAGGCCGGGGTAGCGGACCTCGGCGACTTTGGCGTGCCCGGCGAGGAACTCGGCGACGGCTTCGGCGTTGTCGCAGTGGCGGTCCATGCGCACCGCGAGGGTCTTGATGCCGCGCAGGGTGAGGAACGCGTCGAAGGGCCCGGCGACGCCGCCCATCGAGTTGTGGTGGAACGCGATGGCGTCGGCGATCCCGCTGTCCTGCACGACGATCGCGCCGCCGACGACGTCAGAGTGGCCGCCGATGTACTTGGTCGTGGAGTGCACGACGAGGTCGGCGCCGAGCGCGAGCGGCTGCTGCAGGTAGGGGCTGGCGAAGGTGTTGTCGACGACGGTGAGCGCGCCGTGCTTGCGGGCGAGGTCGGCGAGCTGCTCGATGTCGGCGATGTTGAGCAGCGGGTTGGTGGGCGTCTCGATCCACACCATCTTGGTGCGCGCGTTCATGGCCGCGGCGACGGCTTCGGTGTCGGCGATGGGCGCGGCGGTGTAGTCGACGCCCCAGCGCTTGGCGACCTTGTCGAAGAGGCGGAACGTGCCGCCGTAGGCGTCGTCGGGGATGACGACGTGGTCGCCGGGGGCGAGGAGGGCCCTGAGGACGGTGTCCTCGGCGGCGAGGCCGGACGCGAACGCGAAGCCGCGCGTGCCGCCTTCGATGGAGGCGAGGCAGGCTTCGAGGGCGGTGCGGGTCGGGTTGCCCGACCGGGAGTACTCGTAGCCGCCGCGCAGGCCGCCGACGCCGTCCTGCTTGTAGGTCGAGGTGGCGTAGATGGGCGGGACGACCGCGCCGGTGAGCGGGTCGGGCTCCTGCCCGGCGTGGATAGCGCGTGTGGAGAACCCCTGAGCCTCATGCATGGTCCCTACGCTAACCGACGCGAGTACCACTGCCTATGGATAGGCACGCTATCGTGCAGTCAACACTTTCCCACTTCAGTTAAGGGGCGCCTCATGGGCTTCGACGAAGTACACAAGATGGACATCACCGGTGACGGCGTCGACGAGACGGTCGGCGTGCGCCGCAACGAGGACGGCTCGGTCGAGTACCACGTGGACATCGACGGCGACGGCACCGCGGACATGAAGGCCGTGGACGTCGACGGCGACGGCGTGATCGACCACGTGCTGCTCGACCACGACGGCGACGGCAAGTACGACGCGGCCGTGGTGGACGCTGACGGCGACGGCGAGCTCGACGCCGTGGCCGAGAAGTAAGGACCCCGCTCTCCTCGGCAGGACCCACGGCTCACGCCGTACAGACTTCGCGCCGCGGGCGCCCCGTGCGATACGGGACGCCCGCGGCGTTGCGCTACCCCTCGGCGCGTTCGGCTTTGGAGCGTTCGACGCAGAACTCGTTGCCTTCGGGGTCGAGCATGGTGACCCAGCCCTTCCCGTCCGGTTTGCGGTGGTCCTCGAAGATGGTCGCCCCCAGGCCGAGGAGCCGTTCGACCTCCTCGTTGCGGGTGGTCTCGGGGGTGAGGTCGAGGTGTACGCGGTTCTTGACGGCCTTGCCGTCCGGGACGTTGATGAACAGCAGGCCCGGGCCGCCGCCGGCGGGGCCGATGAAGCACTCGGTGTGCTCAGGCAGGTTGGGGTCGTCGGGGTTCTCGGCGTAGCCGGTGACCTTCGTCCAGAACAGCGAGAGGGTGTACCCGTCGCGGGCGTCGAAGGTGATGTGGTTGATAGATGAAACCATGCGCATACGCTAACGTGCCGCTCTTGCGGCTGGCGATCGTTATTCACGCGTGACAGACTTGCCTGATGAGCACCGAGCACCCGATTCTGAAGCACCCCATCGAAGGCTCCCCCGGCCCTGACGCCGAGACGGCCTATTTCGGCATGGGCTGCTTCTGGGGCGCCGAACGCCTGTTCTGGCGCGTCCCGGGCGTTTGGACGACCTCCGTGGGGTACATGGGCGGGAACACCCAGAAGCCCTCCTACGAGGAGGTCTGCACGGGTCTGACCGGTCACGCCGAGGTCGTGAAGGTCGTCTGGGAGCCCGGCGCGGTCGCCTACGAGCAGCTGCTCAAGGTGTTCTGGGAGAACCACGACCCGACGCAGGGCATGCGCCAGGGCAACGACGTGGGCACCCAGTACCGGTCGGTCCTGTTCACCACCACTCCCGCGCAGCAGGCCGCCGCCGAGGCCAGCAAAGAGGTGTTCGACCCGATCGTGCGCGCCGCCGGGCTCGGCCCGATCACCACCGCGATCGTCGGCGCCGGCCCGTACTGGCTCGCCGAGGACTACCACCAGCAGTACCTGCACCACAATCCGAACGGGTACTGCAACCACGGCCCCAACGGCCTCTCCTGCCCCGTGGGTGTCGTCCCGGCACAGGTGGACCTGCTGCCGCCGAGTGCCGAGTAAGGCCCTCACCCCGCCGGGCCCCCCGGAGTAAGGGCCTCAGGCCCTCACGGGCGCGGAACTAAGGCCCGTAAGGGCAGGGACTGCGTGGAACGCTGATGCCCCTAGGCGGGCCTCAGCCGGAGGATTGGTGTCAGGCCGGAAAACCCGGCCAGCGACACCAAAGGAAGTTCACATGAACGACTTCGACCTCCACTACCTCCACTACGCCCGCTCCGAGGAGCTCATCAAGCAGGCCGAGAACGAACGGCAGGCCCGCGCGCTCGTGAAGGCCGCCAAGGCCACCCGCCGCGGCGGCGAGCACGTACGCCACGCCGGGATCGCGGCCCGCGTCGCCAAGGCCCTCGGCCGCGGCGAGCGGTCCGGCGAGAACGCCGGTGGACCGGGCAATGCCCGTGTCCAACCGGCGAAATGACAGGCGCGGAACGTCATAGGCCCGTGTCATGATTGCTGACATGCCGCGCCTGGGTTCCGACCTCCCCCTGTTCGCCCGCGACGCCGAACTCGCCTCGCTCCGCGAGACGCTCGACGCCGCCCGCGCAGGGCGCCCCGCGACGGTCCTCGTCTCCGGCGACGCGGGGGTCGGAAAGACCCGGCTCCTCCACGAATTCAACGACAGCGCCGGTGACGGTGTCCTCACCGTCACCGGCCACTGCCTCGACACCGCCGACTCCGCCCTCCCCTACCTCCCCTTCGCCGAGATCGTCGGCACCCTCGCCCGCGACAACCCCGACCTCGCCGCGAACCACCCCGGCCTCAGCCCCCTCCTCCCCGGCCACCCCACCCCCGCCGAAGGCGACCTCGGCCGCCTCGGGCTCTTCGAAGCCCTCCACGCCGCCCTCGCCGACCTCTCCGCCGCGCACCCCCTCGTCCTCACCCTCGAAGACCTCCACTGGGCCGACCGCTCCAGCCGCGACCTCCTCGCCTTCCTCACCTCCCGCCTCACCGGCCAGCGCGTCCTCATCGTCGGCACCTACCGGGCCGACGCCGTCCACCGCGCCCACCCCCTGCGCCCCCTCCTCGCCGAACTCGTGCGCCTCCCCGCCGTGCAGCGCCTCCACCTCGACCCCTTCGACGCCCAGCACGCCGCCGACTTCGTGCGCGAACTCAACACCGGGCTCGACGAGGAGACCGTCGCCAAGATCGCCGCCGCCTCCGAAGGCAACGCGTTCCTCGCCGAAGAACTCGCCGCCGCCGAGACCCACACGGTCACCTTCGAACTCGCCGAGGTCCTCCTCGCCCGGCTCGAACGCCTCCCCGACGCCGCCAAGCAGGTCGTACAGCTCGCCTCCGTCATGGGCCGCCGCTTCACCTACCGGCGCCTCAACGCCGCCGCCTGGTCGATGCTCGACGAGAACGGCCTGCGCCACGAACGCGAACTCGACCAGGCCCTGCGCGCCGCGATCTCGCACGGCATCATCGTCCAGAGGAGCGCCGACACGTACGCGTTCCGCCACGCCCTCCTCGGCGAGGCCGTCTACTCGGACCTCCTTCCCGGCGAACGCATCCGCTACCACCAGAAGATCGCCGCCTCCCTCGCCGACGACAACGGCAAGGGCGCCGAGGCCGAACTCGCCCACCACGCCCACGAATCCGGCGACCTCAGCTGCGCCCTGTCCGCGTCCGTGCGCGCCGCCGACGAAGCCGTCGAACTCGCCGCCCCCGCCGAAGCGCTCCTCCACCTCGAACGCGCCCTCACCCTGTTCGGCCAGGTCCCCGCGGAGCAGCGCCCCGAAGGCCTCACCGAACTGCGGCTCACCATCCGCGCGGCCGCCAACGCCGAAGCCTCCGGCGAGATCAAACGCGCCCAGTCGTACTCGGCCGCCGCCGTCAAACTCGCCGACGCGTCGGGGGACCGCCTCCAAGGCGCCTACACGCGCCGCAAGTACGCCAAGCACCTCCTCACCATCGAAGGCGACGAGCTGCAGGCGCTCCGGGTCGCCTGGGAGGCTTGGGAACTGGTCAAGGACGACGAGCCGCACACCGTCAAGGCCTGGGCCCAGGCCGTGGTCGCCCGCGCGACCTACTTCAACCGCCAGTACGAAGAGGCCGCCGTCTGGTGCGACCAGGCGATCGCCACCGCCGACGCGGTCACCGCGAACGGCACCGCCGACGAGTACTGCGGCCACCTCGCCGCCAAAGCCGACGCGATCCTCACCGCCAGCATCGGCGCCTTCCGCAACGGCACGCAGAGCCTCGAGCAGACCGTCGCCCGCAACAACGAGGCGCTCGACCTGATCCGCGGCACCGGCTGGCAGGACGTCGAACTGCGCGGGCACTTCAACAACGGCCTCGTCATGGTCGAGGCCTCCCGCATCGCCGAAGCGCTCGACCACTTCAACCGCGGTTGGGACTGGGCCCGCAGCACCGGCGACAAATGGAGCGGCTACGGCCTCGAAACCGCTGTACGCCAGGTCATCTCCAACTACATGGTCGGCCGCTGGGACGAAGTGGACGCGAACGGCGAGATGGCCTCCAGCGTCCTGCCCGGCGTCGTCCTCACCCGCCTCGCCGCCGCCGTCCTCCTCGTCGACGTCGCGCGCGGCCGGTACGAGGCGGCCGACCGGCGCCTCGACTACCTCGCCGACCGCTGGCAGCTCGACGGCCAGGTCCTCGCGCTCGCCTCGCTCTGCGGCGTCGAACTCGACCGCTGGCGCGACCGGCCCGCCGAGGCCCTGCGCCGCGCCGAGCGCGCCACCGAGCGCATGACCCGCATGCGCGGCTACTACCTCGCCGGGATCTCGGTGTGCACCGCAGGCGTCGGCGCCGCCGCCGACCTCGCCCAGCACCTGCGCCGCGACGGCGACGCCGCGGGCGCCAAGAACGCCGTCGCAGCGGGGGAGCGCCTGGCCGAGCGGGCCCGGTTCTTCCTCGAACACGGCCGCCCCCTCTCCGGCACCCTCGGCCCGGAGGGCCTGGCGTGGGTCGCCCAGCTCGACGCCGAGGAGTCGCGGCTCTACAGCGACGGCGACCCGGCCCTGTGGCGCGAGGCCGCCGCGGCCTTCGACTACCGCGTCATGACCGGCCGCAGCACCGCAGGCGGCGATGCCGATGCGGTTGCGGCCCAATCGGAACGCGGCGCCTCGAGCGCCGCCGACCCGATGCGGCTCGGCGAGCAGGAGCGGCTCGAGCTGGCACTGCGCGACCCGCTGGCCTCGGAGACCCTGGCGCTGCTCGAGGCGGCGCAGTCCGGAGGCACAGCCCCGTACGACGGGACCTGGGCCGAGCCGTACCGGCAGGCGTACGCGCGCTGGCGGCTCGCGGAGGCGCTCCTTTCGGAGAACGGCACCGGGGCCCGGGCCGAGGCGGTGGCGGTGCTGGCCGAGGCGAAGGCGACCGCGACCAGTCTGGGCGCGGCCCCGCTGGCGGCGCAGTTGTGCGCGCTCGCCGAGCGGGCGGGCCTGGACGCGGCGGTGCCGACCTCGACGCCGCTCACGCCGCGCGAACTCGCGGTGCTGCGGCAGGTGGCGCGCGGGCTCACGAACAAGCAGATCGGCGCGGAGCTGTACATCTCGGAGAAGACCGTGAGCGTGCACCTCTCCCGCGCGATGGCGAAGCTCGAAGTCGCCGGCCGCGCCGCAGCGGTGAACGCCGCCCACCTCCGCGGCTACCTCAACGAGGACTGACAGAGCAGTACGACGCGAAAGCGCCTACGAGGCCCGCGACCGGAACGGTCGCGGGCCTTCGCCGTGTCCGGCACCTCGTGCCCTCCGCGATCCCGCCCGCGAAGTTCGGAGCCTTGTGTCCTTCGCGACCCGCCCCGCAGCCCGCCCGAATGTTTTCGCAGCTCAGAAGCTTTTGTCGTACCCGTATGGGAGGGTGTCCTTTTCACTGGTAGTGGTGAAGGTGGGATCGGGTGGGTACCCGGGGCCTCCCGTACGCCCGCGCGGCGGCGCCGCGCCGCGCCGGGCCGCCGCGCGGGCGTACCGCGCCTCCGCCGTATCGCTACCGGGGGTTGACGCCGCCCGGCGGCGTAGTCCCGCAGTGGTACGCGGATTGCCTTCCCACGCCTGATGTATCGGGCGGGCCGCCGCACGAGTATTGCAAACATGAAGCGGCGTAAAGCACTCAAGTGGACCCTCATCGGCGTCGGGGGCGGCGTCGGCGCCGTCGTGCTCGGCGGGGCCGGCACCCTCGGATACTTCTGGAACAAGTCGAAGCTCGAGACCGTCGGCGCCGTCGACTTCGACACCCCCCTCGCCGTGCCCCCGCTCGCCGAGTCGACCCTCGACGCCTCGGGTGCGCGGGTCTTCGACCTCGCGATCCAGTCCGGCACCGTGGCGTTCAAGGACGGCCGCGAGACCGAGACCTGGGGCGTCAACGGCCCCTTCCTCGGCCCGACCATCCGCGCCAAGCGCGGCGAAGAGGTCGCCTTCGCCGTCCACAACGGCCTCGACGAGGGCACCTCGATCCACTGGCACGGCATGCACCTGCCCTCCGTCATGGACGGCGGCCCCCACCAGGAGGTCGAACCCGACGGCGTCTGGGCTCCCCAGTGGACACTGAATCAGCCCGCCGCGACCCTCTGGTACCACCCGCACCCCCACGGCCGCACCGGCGCCCACGTCTACCGGGGCCTCGCCGGGATGTTCATCGTCGACGACGACGAGGCCGGGAGCCTCAACCTCCCCTCCCAGTACGGCGTGGACGACGTGCCGATGATCGTGCAGGACCGCAAGTTCGACGACGACAACCAGTTCGACGACGACGGCTCCTTCATGAGCATGCAGGGCGTCCTCGGCGACGAGATCATGGTCAACGGCACCCTCGGCCCCTACTTCGACGTCACCACCCGCCTGGTGCGCCTGCGCCTGCTCAACGGCTCCGTCTCGCGCCTCTACAACTTCGGGTTCGGCGACGACCGGCCCTTCAGCCTCATCGCCACCGACGGCGGCCTCCTCCCGGCCGCGTGGGAGACCGACCGCCTCCAGCTCTCACCGGGGGAGCGCGTCGAGATCGTCGTCGCCTTCGAGCCCGGCGAGACGGTGACGCTCCGCTCCAACCCGGCCGACGAGGGCTACTCGGGCCCGCTCGGGCGGTTCAACGGCGGCGACGACCACCTCGACATCTGCGAGTTCCGCGCCGCCGCCACCCTCGCTGACACCACCGAGATCCCCGAGACCATGGGCGCCGCACCGGATCTCGCCGACGCCGACATCGCCGCCGAGCGCTCCTTCTCCCTCTCCGGGTTCAACCAGATCAACGGGGAGTCCATGGACCCCATGCGCATCGACTTCGGCGTCCGCGAGGGCACCGTCGAGGTGTGGGAGGTCGAGAACGCCGACGGCTTCATGCACAACTTCCACGTCCACGACGTCCAGTACCAGGTCCTCACCGTCAACGGCGAAGAGCCGCCGCCGCGCCTGCGCGGCTGGAAGGACACCGTCCAGCTCATCCCGCAGCAGCAGTACCGGCTGGCGATGCGCTTCGCCGACTACACCGACCCGAACCTGCCGTACATGTACCACTGCCACATCCTCGTCCACGAGGACTCGGGGATGATGGGCCAGTTCGTGGTCCTCGGCGAGGGCGAGGAGATCGGCACGGTCCCGGTCAGCGCCTCCGCCGCCTCCCACGGCGGGCACTAGCCGCCCCGGGCCGAAAGGGCCCGGGGATCGACAGCGCCCCTGAAGAGACTCGGCGCAGGACCTCCCGCCCGTAGGCACCACGAACGGGAGGCCCTGCGCCGCAACAGGTCTAGAGCGAGCAGGCCGCGATGTGCTTGGCGATCGCGGGCAGGTCCACGTTCTCCTTGAACTCGAAGCGGACCCGGCCGAGGCCGCTGAACCACAGGTCGAGCTCGCCGTCGTTGTCCATCAGGCCGTCGGTCTCGACCGAGTACGCCTGGATCTTGTTGTAGGGCAAGGAGGTGTAGTCCTTCTTGCGGCCGGTCATGCCCTGCACGTTCACGGCGATGACCCGCTTGTTCGTGAAGACCACGAAGTCGCGCACGCCCTCGAACGCGATCGCGACCTCCTCGCCGTCGACCAGCAGCGGCTGGACCTCGTCGCGGAACCCGGGGTCGTCAGTGAGCTTGAGCTTGAAAAGCGAACCGTTCTCGAAATCGATCATGCGGGCAGGATATCGGTACGGCCCCACGCCCGCGGTACGCCTAATAGTGCTCGGCCGCAAGCGCAGTGGCCTGCGCGATCACCACTTTGAGCGGACGCGACAAGGCCGCCGCCGCGGCGGCCGCGTCCTCGTACTCGACCGAAGTGTTCACGACCTCGCCGTGTTCCAGCGCGATCTTGACCCCGATCTGATGGCCGTCGACCTCGACGTGCGTGTACCGGCGTTCGAGCGCGTACTTCTCGATCTCGTAGGAGCGCATACCGATCGTGGTGGTGTGCCGCACGAGCGCCGACCGGGCCGACTCGATCATCTCGGGCCTGCACAGCACGTGGACCGTGTGCGCCGGGCGGCCCTTCTTCATGAGGATCGGCGTCAGCCAGGCGTCCGAGGCCCCGGCCTCCAGCAGCGCCGCCAGCGCGGCGGGCCACAGACGCGGATCAAGATCGTCCACATTGGTCTCAATGACGACGGGCTTCGCGGCGGAGGCCCCTTGCTCCGGGTGTGCCTGCGCCGCAGGCGAAGCGGGTTCATGCGCATGATTGCAAGCGTGCTCGTGGACCGATGCCTCGTGCGCGTGGCCGTGCCCCGCATCCGCGGCAACATGTTCATGGCCGTGACGGTGCACATGGGCCGCACCGGTCCTGCGCACCGCCACCACTTCACGGCCGATGACCAGCCGCAACAGGTTCGCGCGCTCCTGCGGGTCCCGCCCGCCCGCGCCCGCGCCGATCCGCTCCACCACCATCTCCGGCATCGACCCGTACCCCGAGGCGGCAGCAGCGATGATCGCCGCGCCCGTCGGAGTGCACGCCTCATACGGCACCGCGCCGACCACCGGCGCGCCCGCATCCGCGAGCACCCGCAGCACCGCCGGAGCGGGCAGCGGGATCGAACCGTGCGAGCCGCGCGTCGTCCCCCCGCCCACGGTCACCGTCGAAACGATCAAACGCTCGATGCCCAACGCCGCCAAGCCAGCCGCCGCACCCACGATGTCCGCGACCGAGTCGAGCGCCCCCACCTCGTGGAAGTGCACGTCCTCCTCGTCGATCCCGTGCGCCGCCGCCTCAGCGGCGGCGAGCCGCCCGAACGCCGCCAGCGCCAGCGCCCGCACCGGCTCGTCGAGCGCCGCGCCTTCGAGCATCGACCGGATCGAGCGCCAGCGCCGGTCCGTCGCGACCTCCGGGGCCTCCACGGCCACCTTCGTCGCCACGAGCCCGTGCCGCGTCACCCGCTCGGCCCGCAACCGGACCGGCTCGGTCCCGAGCGCGTCCACCGCCGCCTGCATCACCGCCAGGTCCACCCCGGCGTCGGCCAGGGCCCCCAGGAACATGTCGCCGCTCGCGCCCGCCGAGCAGTCCAGCCACGCGATCGTCACCGCTGCGCCCGCTTTCACTGTGCCGTCTTCACACTGAGCATCCGGGACGCGGCCATCGCCGCCCCGAAACCGTTGTCGATGTTCACCACCGTCACCCCCGGCGAGCACGAGTTCAACATCGTCAGCAGCGGCGCGAGCCCGCCGAACGCCGCCCCGTACCCGACCGACGTGGGCACCGCCACCACCGGCGCGGACACCAGGCCCGCCACCACCGACGGCAGCGCCCCGTCCATGCCCGCCACCACGATCACGCACGCCGCCTCCCGCAGCTCCGCGACCTTGTCGAGCAGCCGGTGCAGCCCCGCGACCCCCACATCGGCGACGAGCCGCGTGTCGATCCCGTTGGCGCGCGCCACGATCTCGGCCTCCCGCGCCACCGGCAGGTCCGACGTCCCCGCGCACACCACCGCGAGCAGCCCCGCCTCGGCAACCGGGAACGCGCCGACCGCGCACACCCCGCTCTCGACCAGCACGTCCTCGCCGAACGCCTCCCGCACCGCCGCCGCGCACGCCTCGTCGCACCGCGTCGCGACCGCCACCCGCCCCGGGTGCGCCTCCCGCAGCGCCGCAAGCGCGCCCACGACCTGCGCGGGCGTCTTCCCCGCCGCGTACACCGCCTCGGCCGTCCCCGTCCGCGCCGGGCGGCCCGTGTCGATCTTGGCCCAGCCCAGGTCGCGGTAGCCGCCCCCGACCTCGGCGAACGCCGACACCGCCGCCGCTTCGGCCGCCCCGCCCGGAGCCGTGGATTCAGGATCGTTCTGCACGAACCCATCCTCCCTCCCGGCCCGCACCCGCCGCCACCGGAACCGCACCCGTCCCAGCCGCAGGGAACCCGCCGTTCATCCAAAGCCCGCCGAGCCGGTGACGTTCACCGCCGCCACCCCGCCCGGACACCGCCAAGCAGGCCCGACGTCGGACCCACGGTCTATCGTCAAGAAATGTCCCAGCCGCTGATCGCCGCCCACCGAGGCGCGAACGAGTTCCTCCCGGAGCATTCGATCGCCGCGTTCCGGCAGGCCATCGTCGAAGGCGCCGACGGCTTCGAGTTCGACCTCCGCCTCACCGCCGACGGGCAGCTCGTCCTCCACCACGACCGCACCGTCAAACGCACCTCCGGAGCCAAAGGCGCAGTGGCGGATCTCACCCTCGCCCAGTTGCGGGACCTGAACTTCGCCCACCTGTTCCCCGACTGCTCCGGCAACCCCGAAGCCGAGCGCATCCCCACCCTCGAAGACCTCTTCGGCCTCGTCGTCGACTCCGGCAAAGACCTCAAACTGTTCATCGAGGCCAAGCACCCCTCCAAGTTCGGGCCCCGCCTCGAACTGCGCCTGTGGGAGACGCTGCGGCGCTGGCCCGGACTCGATGTGACCGTGATGTCCTTCTCCCGCGCGGCCCTCAGGACCTGGCGCGGCCTCGACGCCGACACGCCGCTGGTGTGGATCTTCGAGTACCCGTTCCGCCGCCCGCCCGAAGGCGTCCAGGTCCTCAGCTCCCGCGTCGACTATCTCGACTCGACCCCCGAATTCGTCGAACGCAGCCACGAAGCGGGCTACCAGGTGTACACCTGGACCGTCAACGACGCCGACACCGCCCACCGGATGGCGGGGCTCGAGGTCGACGTCCTGTTCACCGACCGCCCGGCCGCGATCCGCCAGACCCTCGCGGGCTGAAAGCGCCGCACCTCAAGACGGACTCAGGGTCCGTCCGTAATGCTGGCGTCATCGCAAAGCAACGGGTAGGTTGCTGTATAGCCTCCCCACGGCACGGAGGAAGGAAGGGGACCGCGATGCCCGCTGCGATACCGGCGCCAGAGCGGCTGCGCGTCCCCCACCAGTCCGGGGCCGCGAGCCAGGTCCGCCGGTGGCTGCGCGACTCCCTCCCCGACCTCCCCGACGAAGTCCGCGACGACCTCCTCGTGTGCGCGACCGAGCTCGTCTCCAACGCCGTCCGCCACGCCCGCCCGCTCCCCGGCGGCGACGTGGTCGTCAGCTACGAGCTCGGCCCCGCCGACGTCGAGGTCCGCGTCATCGACGGCGGCTCCCGCACCCACCCGCACGTGTGCGCGGTCAACCTCGACTCCGCGCACGGCCGCGGCATGTTCATCGTGTCCAAACTGTCCACCGACTGGGGCGCCCGCTCCCTCGGCGACGGCACCCAGGAGGTCTGGGCCCGCATCCCGGTGCGCTGAAAGCGAACCCGGACGAGGACAGCCCCGCCCGCACCGGCCCCGCGCGGCCTCGCACGGACCCGGCCCGGCCCTGATCGCGGAACCGAGCCCAGCCCATGCCGTCTCGCCCGGTCCAACCGCCCGACCCGGCCTCGCACGGACCCGGCCCGGCCGGACTGTCGTACCCCCGCGCGACAATCGAACCGGGGGGCCCGGGAGGCCGACACACCCGACCTCGGGGGGCGGCCGCACACCGATCCCGTTCGCGCCGTCCCCGTACGCTGTCCGGGTGTCCAACCGTCCGCTCATCATCGACCTCGCCTTCTACGGCCTGGCCGCGCTCTTCGCGGGCGCCACCGCGCTGTGGACCACCCTCGACTCGCACGCCCAGTGGGGCGCGGTCGCGTTCGGCGGCTACCTGCCCGCCGCGATCTGCGCCGCGATCCTCCTCGCCCAGCCCGGCCCGGTCTGGCGCCGCCGCATGTTCGTCGCCGTCGGCGCCGCCCTCGCCGTCACCGCGATCCCCCTGGTGCTCATGGCCGTCGAACGCGCCAGCGGCGCCAGCGGCCGCGCCCAGGAAGAAGTCCTCGTCGTCGAGTCCTCCGGCCAGCGACTCCTCGACACCGGAAGCCCCTACCTGCACGCCGACCAGATCGCGGCCCTCCCCGAGCCGCTCCTTGGCTACAACCCGTACCAGCCCGGCATGGCCGTCTTCGGCATCCCCGCCGCGGTCTTCGGCGAGCACTGGTGGACCGACGCCCGCGTCTACTTCCTCCTCGCCGCCGCGGCCTGCGCCGTCGGCGCGGCCCGGCTCCTGCGAGGCGGCCCCGGCAGCGACCCGGGCGTCGCGGGCGCCGGCAAGGGCCCGCTCCTGCGCGCCGTCCAGGCCACGTTCGTGTTCCCCGTGTGCGCCTTGACGTTCGCCACCGGCGGCGACGACATGCCCGTCGTCGCGCTCATGGTCCTCGCGCTCGCCTTCGCCCACCGCGAGCGCGGCTTCGCGGCCGGGCTCGCGATCGGCGCGGCCGCCGCCCTCAAGCTCTTCGCCTGGCCAGCGGCCGTCGTCATCGCGTTCCTGTTCTGGCAACAAGGAAGTCTGCGGTCTTGGCGAAGCTTGCGAGCCATAAATGTGCAGAGATACCTCGCCGGTTTCGCGGTCCCCGTCGCCGCGACGATGCTGCCGGTCCTGCTCGTCGACGCCCGCGGGTTCTTCGACAACGTGATCGCCTTCGGCCTCGGCCACGGCGTGGTCACCTCGCCCGCGCAGTCGCCGCTGCCCGGATTCCTTGTCGCCCACTACGTCCCGGGCGGCGACCTCATCGCCCCGGCCCTGCTCGGCCTCGCCGCGCTCGTCATCGCCGGGCTGCTGTGGACGCGCCCGCCGGTGACGGCCGCGTCGGCGGCGCTGTGGTGCGCGGCGGGCCTCTCGGCCGCGTTCCTGCTCATGCCCTCGACCCGGTTCGGGTACCTCCTGTACCCGGTGGTCCTGCTCGGCTGGTGGCTGCCGCTGCGCGACGCCGTGGCGGGCACCGTCACCGGCACGCTCTTCCAGGGCCTCGCCCAGGGCGACGAAGCCGTGGACGAACTCGAGGAGGAGACCGGGCTCGGCCCGTCCATCGCTGTCGAGTGGTGGCGCTGAGCGCCGCTTAGACCGCCATGTCGACGAAGCGCGAGAGGTGCAGCTGGGCCGCCACCGTGATCGTGTCCGTCGCGCCGTTGCGGTGCTTGGCGACGATGAAGTCGGCCTCGCCCGCGCGCGGCGACTCCTTGTCGTAGTAGTCCTCGCGGTGCAGCAGGATGACGACGTCCGCGTCCTGCTCCAGCGAACCGGACTCGCGCAGGTCGGAGAGTTGCGGGCGCTTGTCGGTGCGCTGCTCGGGACCGCGGTTCAGCTGCGCGACCGCGATGACCGGGCACTGCACCTCTTTGGCCAGGAGCTTGAGGCCGCGACTGATTTCCGAGACCTCCTGCTGGCGCGACTCGGTCTTCTTCGGCGAGGTCATGAGCTGCAGGTAGTCGACCACGATGAGCTTGAGGTCGTGGCGCTGCTTGAGCCGCCGGGCCTTGGCCCGGATCTCCATCATCGTCATCGACGCCGTGTCGTCGACGAACAGCGGCGCCTCGGAGATGTCGCCCATGCGCTTGGCCAGGCGCGTCCAGTCGTCGTCGGAGAGGTCGCCCGACCGCAGGACGTGCATCGGCACCCGCGTCTCTGCGCTGAGCAGGCGCATCACGATCTCGAGCTTGCTCATTTCGAGGCTGAACAGGGCCGCGGCGTGCCGGTGGTGGAGCGAGGCGTGCCGCATGAAGTCCATTGCGGCCGTGGACTTGCCGGCACCGGGACGCCCGGCGACGATGATCAGCTGCCCGGCCTGGAGGCCCGAGAGGAGCCGGTCCAGGTCGGCGAAGCCGGTGGGGATGCCGGTCATGAGGCCCTGGCTCGCGCCGATCGCCTCGATCTCGTCCATCGCGGGCTGGAGGAGGTCGGAGAGGACCGCGAAGTCCTCGCTCTGGCGGTTGTCGGTGACCTCGTAGACGGCCTGCTGGGCGAGGTCGACGAGGTCGTCGATGTCGCGCCCGCCCTGGCCGCCGCCGTACCCGTACTGGACGACTTTCGTTCCGGCCTCGATGAGGCGGCGCAGGATCGCCTTCTCCTTGACGATCTTCGCGTAGTACCCGGCGTTCGCGGCCGTGGGCACGGCGTTGAGTAGGTCGTGGAGGTAGGGGCCGCCGCCGATTTTCGCGAGGTCGCCGGTGTCGGCGAGGGCCGCGGCGATCGTGACGGCGTCGGCGGGCTCGCCGTTGCCGAACTTGTCGATGATCGCGTCGAAGACCATGCCGTGCTTGGGCTGGTAGAAGTCGCCCGGGCCGAGCACTTCGATGACGTCGGCGATCGCGTCCTTGCTCATGAGCATGCCGCCGAGGACCGACATCTCGGCCTGGACGTCCTGGGGTGGGGTGCGCTCGTAGGTGCGGGCACCGCCGCCGCCCGAGCCGCGGCCGCCACCGCCGCCGTCGTCGCTGAACGGGTCCTCGGGAGGGGTGTCGAAATAGGAGCTGCTGGAGCCGTTCGCTCCCCGCGAGTAGACGCCTTCCGCCGACACGTCGGTCATGCCGTCCACCCCCTCGGTCACCGTGCGTTCATGGAGAATGTACCGCCCGCATACGACAGATCGGCGGCGTCAACGACGCTATGTCGCGCCGGGCACGGTTGCAAACGGGTCTGTGGACAACCTGTGGACAAAGCTGTGGATAACCTGTGGATAACCGGGCCCGGCCTGTGGACAACCTGTGGACAAGAACGCGATTCGGGCTCGAATAGCGGCGTCGACCTGTGGCGGCGTTGTCCACTGCCTGTGGACGGAGATTCGTTCGTGCCAACTTCCCGCTAAGGTGAGGGGCGACCCCGGCACGGATCAGAGGAGCGAGACCCCATGAACGCCCCCCGGCAACCCGAGCGCAGGCCCCGGCTCGACCCCGACGGCGACGACCGCCCGGGCGAGCGGGCGTTCACGCCGACGTTGCTCGTGACGCTCGCCTGGTACGCGGTGCCGCTCTTCGTCTACCTGGCGTGGGTGCTCTCGCAGCCGCCGGTGGACGCGACGTGCGGCGACGGCGGGTGCACGGTGGCCGGGCGGCTCTCGGCGGCGATCGCGGGCGGCTGGGCGTGGACGCTCTCGGCGCTGACGGCGAGCCTCCTGGTGGCGGTGCTGCTCCGGTTGCCGCGTGCGGGCTGGCGGGCGGGGGTCGCGGGCTCGGCCGCGGCGGTGCTCGGCGCGGGCCTGGTGACGGTGGTGCTGCGGACCGCGGGCTGGGTGATCTGAGCCGGGCGTGGGGCCGGCGCGGCGCCGCCGCGCGGGCGTACGGGCGGCCCCGGGTACCCACCCGATCCCACCTTCACCACTACCAGTGAAAAGGACACCCTCCCATACGGGTACGACAAACCACCGTGAGCTGCGAAAACATTCGGGCGGGCTGCGGGGCGGGTCGCGAAGGACACCAGGCTCCGGGCATGGCGAAGGCCCGCGACCGGAGCGGTCGCGGGCCTCTTGGTCGCTTTCGCGTCCTACTTCTTGCGGCGCTTCGCCGGGGTGACCTGGAGCTTGAACTTCGCGGTCACCTCCGGGTGCAGCTTGACCGTCACGTCGTAGGTGCCGACCGACTTGATCGCGGCGGGCAGCTCGACGCGGCGGCGGTCGATCTTCGGACCCCCGGCCTCGTCGACGGCCTTGACGACGTCGACCGCGGTGATCGAACCGAAGAGACGGTCCCCGTCACCCGTGCGGGCGACGATGTGGGCGTCGGTCTTCTTCAGCTGCTCGGCCACGGTGCGGGCCTGGTCGAGGTCGTGGATCTGGCGGGCCGCACGGGCGCGCTGGATCGAGTCGACTTCCTTCTGGCCGCCCTTGGTCCAGGCGATCGCCAGGCCTTGCGGCAGGAGGTAGTTGCGGCCGTAGCCGTTCTTCACCTCGACCACATCGCCGGCCGAGCCGAGGTTGGGCACCTCATGAGTCAGGATGATCTTCATGTTGCTCATGTCGCGCTCCTTCCTTAGCGGGTCTGGCTGGTGTAGGGAAGCAGAGCCATTTCGCGGGCGTTCTTGACGGCCGCGGCGATCTGGCGCTGCTGCTGGGTGGTCACGCCGGTCACTCGGCGGGCACGGATCTTGCCGCGGTCGGAGATGAACTTCCGCAGCAGCGCCGTGTCCTTGTAGTCGACGTACTCGATACCCTCTTTTTCAAGCGGGTTCGGCTTCTTCTTCGGCTTCCGCAGGGGAGCCGATTTCGGGTTCGCCATGTGTTGTCTTGCCTCTTACTCGAGATCGTTACCGGACTGCCCTAGCGGGCAGCGCCGGTTAGAACGGCGGGTCCTCGTCGAAGCCTCCACCGCCGGCGGAAGCGCCGGCAGGGGCGGCCGAGGCCCAAGGGTCGTCAGGTGCGGAACCACCGGTGTTGCCGCCGCCCCCGAAGGAACGACCGCCACCGCCGGAACCGGCGCCGGACTTGTTGAGCTTCGCGGTGGAAAAGCGCAGCGCGGGGCCGACTTCCTCGACGTCGAGCTCGTACACAGTGCGCTTCTCGCCCTCGCGGGTCTCGTAGCTGCGCTGCTTGAGCCTGCCCTGCACGATCACGCGGGTACCGCGCGAAAGCGACTCGGCGACGTTCTCGGCGTACTGGCGCCAGACGCTGCAGGTGAGGAACAGGGCCTCACCGTCTTTCCACGCGTTCGACTCCTTGTCGAACGCACGCGGAGTTGATGCGATTCGGAACTTCGCGACGGCGGCACCGGACGGCGTGTAACGCAGTTCGGGGTCGTCGACGAGGTTGCCGATAACCGTGATGACTGTTTCGCCTGCCATGACCTGGTCTCCTAAGGTCTCGCAGTTACAGGGTCGGGTTACCGAAGCTCCGGTCGCAGCACCTTGGTGCGCAGCACCGACTCGTTGAGCCGGAGCTGACGGTCCATCTCAGCGACGGGACCGGGCTCGGACTGCAGGTCGATGACGGCGTAGACGCCCTCGTTGCTCTTGTTGATCTCGTAGGCGAGACGGCGCCGGCCCCAGACGTCGATCTTGTCGACGGTCCCTCCGGCGTCCTTGACGCCCTTCAGGAACTTGTCCAGCGTCGGGCTGACCTGTGCTTCCTCGATGTTCGGTTCGAGGATCACCATGAGTTCGTAGTGCCGCAAGATCGCTCCACCCCCTTTGGTCTCAACGGCTGCGGTCTCTCCGCAGCAGGAGGATTCACTTGCGCGTGCCGCCCCGCCCCCAGCAGGGGCCGGAACGGACGACCGGGCAATCGTACCTGCTTACAGGCGGTGCGACTGCAGTGCGCCGCCTGAGTGTGACGCTACCGGCCGGGTACGACATTCCCCGCCCCGACACCGGGCGCCCCGAGCCCCGACTGAGCTTCGCCTCACACACGGCCCGCGCACCGTGCGCGCTAAGTTGGAACGCGTGACATCGGAGTTCCAGTACACCGAACAGATTCCCCTCGGCCCCGACACCGCCGAGTACCGCCTGATCACCGCGGACGGGGTGAACACGGTCGAGGCCGCCGGGAGGCGCTTCCTCACAGTGGAGCCCGAGGCGCTCACGCTGCTCGCCCGCGAGGCCGTCAAGGACATCTCGCACTTCCTGCGCCCCGCGCACCTCGCCCAGCTCCGCTCCATCCTCGACGACCCCGAGGCCAGCGGCAACGACCGGTTCGTGGCGATGGACCTGCTCAAGAACGCGAACATCGCCTCCGGCGAGGTCCTGCCGATGTGCCAGGACACGGGCACGGCGATCGTCATGGGCAAGCGCGGGCAGCACGTCCTCACCGACGGCCGCGACGCCGAGCACCTCTCGCGCGGCGTGTGGCAGGCCTACCGCGACCTCAACCTCCGGTACAGCCAGATGGCGCCGGTGACCATGTGGGACGAGAAGAACACCGGCTCGAACCTGCCCGCGCAGATCGAGCTGTACGCCGAGGGCGACGACGCGTACAAGTTCCTGTTCATGGCCAAGGGCGGCGGCTCGGCGAACAAGTCGTTCCTGTTCCAGGAGACGAAGGCGATCCTCAACCCGGACGCGATGCTGCGGTTCCTGGAGGAGAAGCTGCGGGGCATCGGCACCTCCGCGTGCCCGCCGTACCACCTGGCCATCGTCATCGGCGGCACGAGCGCCGAGTACGCGCTGAAGGCCGCGAAGTACGCGTCGGCGAAGTACCTCGACGGGATGCCCGTGGAGGGCTCGCCGCTCGGGCGCGGCTTCCGCGACGTCGAGCTCGAGCAGGAGGTGCTGGCCCTCACCCGCCAGTTCGGGATCGGCGCGCAGTTCGGCGGCAAGTACTTCTGCCACGACGTCCGCGTGATCCGCCTGCCGCGCCACGGCGCATCCCTGCCGGTGGCGATCGCGGTCTCGTGCTCGGCGGACCGCCAGGCCACGGCCAAGATCACCGCCGAGGGCGTGTTCCTGGAGCAGCTGGAGACGGACCCGAGCCGGTACGTGCCTGACGTGCAGGAGGACGACCTCGACGAGGACGTCGTGCGCGTCGACCTCAACCGGCCGATGAGCGAGATCCGCGCCGAGCTCGCGAAGTACCCGGTGAAGACCCGGGTGTCGCTCACGGGCACGCTCGTGGTCGCGCGCGACATCGCGCACGCCAAGATCAAGGAGCGCCTGGACGCGGGCGAGCCGATGCCGCAGTACCTGCGCGACCACGCGGTCTACTACGCGGGCCCGGCGAAGACCCCCGAGGGGTACGCGTCCGGCTCGTTCGGTCCGACGACGGCCGGGCGCATGGACACGTACGTCGAGCAGTTCCAGGCGGCAGGCGGCTCGTTCGTCATGCTCGCCAAGGGCAACCGCTCCGACCAGGTCACGAACGCCTGCCGGGACCACGGCGGGTTCTACCTGGGTTCGATCGGCGGCCCGGCCGCGAAGCTCGCGCAGGACAACATCAAGTCGATGGAGGTCCTGGAATACCCGGAGCTGGGCATGGAGGCGGTCTGGAAGATCGAGGTCGAGGACTTCCCGGCGTTCATCGTGGTGGACGACAAGGGCAACGACTTCTACGCCGAGACCCGCAAGCCCGTGCTGACGGTGGGCCGCAAGCCGAAGCTGCGCGTCGGCTAGCCACGGATCAATAGGGGCGGGGCCGTTCTCGGCCCCGCCCCGTTTCGCTACGGCAGGCTGGAGAAGTGCCCGCCCACGGTGTTCGCGAACTTGTAGCCGCTGGTCTTGTCCCAGTTGATCGACCAGGTCATGGCCCCGCCGATACCGGGGTAGGCCTGGTCGGGCGTGAAGTCGCCGCAGTTGGCGAGCTTCGTGAGGCAGTCCAGGGCGTTGTTGACCATCGACGGGTCCACATAGCCCGAACCGGCGGCGCTGGACACGGCCGGGAGGCCGAGGCCGACCTGGCTGGGCGCGAGCCCGGCTTCGAGCTGGATGCACGCCTGGGCGGTCAGGAAGTCGACGTCGCCCTGGGCGTACACCTGGCCGTCGCAGCCGAGCATCGAACCGGAGTTGTAGTACTGCATGTTGACGATCGTCAGGATGTCCTTGGTCTTCGTCGCGAGCTGGTAGTACCCGGCCGAAGTGGACTGGAAGTCGATCGTCTGCGGCGCCATCGTGTACGTGAAGCCCGGCTTCGCGGCGCTGACGGCGCGCAGCGCGGTCTCCAGGGCCCCGGCGTTGATGCCGTGCTCGAGGTCGATGTCGACGCCGTCGAAGCCGTACTCGTCCATCAGCCCGATCACCGAGCTGGAGAACGCGGACGCGGTCGTCGCGTCGTTGACGGTGACGTTGCCCTTCTCGCCGCCGACCGAGATCACGACGTGGCGGCCCTGGGCTTTGAGCGCGGTGATGTCGGCCTTGAACTCGGCCTCGGTGTACCCGGCGGCGGTGAGGCTCGCGTCGAGTGCGAAGTCGACCTGCCCGGTGGTGGTCGTGGCCTCGGCGAACGCGATCGCGACGATGTCGTACGCGGCGGGGATCGCGTTGAGCTCCATGACGCCCGAGCCGTTGTCGAAGTTGTGCCAGTACCCGGTGAGGTGCGCGTCGCCCGAGCCGGGCTCGCCGGTGGGCTCCTCGGTGGGTTCCTGCGTGGGCTCACTGGTGGTGGGAGCGGTGGTGGGCGAGGTCGTCGGCTCGGAGCCGGCGCAGGCGCCGAGGTCCTGCCAGACGCCCCATTCGCCGGTGGTGCCGGGGGTTTCACCGGTGGTCCACCACTTGGCCTTGTACTCGCGGCCGTCGTGGCTGACGAGGTCGCCGCCGACGTAGATCTCGCTCGAGACCCAGGCGGTCCCGGTGCAGGCGGTCTCGGCGGAGGCGTTGCCCGCCAAAGCCATCGGCACGGCGACGGCGGCGCCCGCCGCGGCGAGGGTGGCGGCGGCGATGATCGCGGTTCTGCGGATGCGTCCCAAGGGGCCTCCAAAGATAAAGAATCCTAAATATAACCTCCTCATGTTGTCCGGACGCGCCGCGAATGTCAAGGAACCCGAAGCAGAAAAATCCGACTCGCCCGGTTTGCGGTTGCGCTCTGCAAGGCCCGCAATGGAACGAATCGGATACTTTCCTATTTGGATCGGCTACGCGGCTTTGCGGCGGACGCGGTCCCCGGCGAGGCGGCGCTCCCGCTTGCCGCGCGCCAGCTCGGTCTCCAGGGCGTCGAGCGGCCCGCTGAACGTGTCCGCGAACCGCTCCAGCCAGGCCCGGACCGCGTCGAGCCCGGCGTTGTCGACGCCGTAGATCCGCCTGGTCCCCTCGGCCCGCACGGTCACGAGCCCGGCCTCGCGCAGCACCTTCAAGTGCTGCGAGACGGCCGGCTGCGAGATCCCCGAGTGCGCCTGCAGGATCTCGGCGACGGCCCCGGCCGGGCGTTCGCCGTCGGCCAGGATCTCCATGATCCGGCGGCGCACCGGGTCGCCGAGGGCGTCGAACACCGTATCGGCCATGGGAACTCGCTTTCAGGACACGCGGGGGCGCAGGCGTGGGACCGCGCCATTATGCCGTCTCGCTATTTGCTCTCAGGCGGCACGGTGAAGAACCGGATGGCGTTCGCCGCCGCCGCGTTCGCGGCCTCGGGGTCGTCGCCGTCGGCGATCGCAGCCGCGCCCCAGGCCTCGCCCGCGGTGGTCGAGAACCGGACGCCCACAGGGCCGATCGCCCACTGCTCGGCTTCGGCCTGGTCGATGTCCTCGCCGCCGCTGACGTGCAGGTCGAGCCCGAACAGCGCCGAGTCCCAGCCGATGCCGACCGCGCCGGGGCCGAACCGGCCCCAGAACTCGGGGTCCACGGGCGCCTCGTGGACGAGTTCGAGCAGCGTGTCGTTGCCCGCTTCGCGCAGGTGCACCGCGACCCAGGACAGGCCGCCCCCGAACTCCCAGGTGACGGCGAGGTCGGCGGGCGCGTCGCACTGCTCGATGCGGCCCCCGGCGTTGCCTTCGAGCTGGTAGGTGCCGCCGAGTTCGAGGTCCCCGCTGAGCGGCAGGAACCAGCGCGGCAGCCGCTTGGGGCTGGTGATCGCGTCCCAGACGTCCGCCCGGTCGGCGCGGTAGGTGCGGCGGGCGACCACGAGCCTGGTCGGCCTGCCGTCGCGCTCACCGGTGCGGACTTCCCGCGCGACCGCGTTGACGGCCTCGATCGGGTCCACTGCGTCGAACATGTGCCCTCCTAATATAAGTTGCAACTTATATTAGGAGGGCGTCGCGGGTCGCGTCCAGGAAACCGCCGAAATCAGTGCTCGACGTAACTCAGCAAGTCCTGCCGGGTGAGCACGCCGACCGGCTTGCCCTCGGCGAACACCATGAGCGCGTCCCGGTCGTGCAGCGCCGCGACGGCCCGCTCGACCTGCTCGCCCGAGCCGATCGTCGGCAGCGCCGCGCCGATGTGCCGCTCGATCGGGTCGTGCAGCGTCGCCCGCCCCGAGAACAGGGCGTCCATCAGGTCGCGCTCGGCCACGGCTCCGGCCACCTCGCCGCTGGTCACCGGCGGCTCGGCCTTGAGCACCGGCATCTGGCTGACCCCGTACTGGCGCATGATGTCGATCGCCTCGCGCACCGTGTCCTGCGGGTGCACGTGGACGAGCTCGGGGATCTCGGCGCCCTTGCTGGCCAGGACCTCGCCCACGGTGGTTTCGCCGGAGCCGCCCATGAACCCGAACTCGGTCATCCACGCGTCGTTGAAGATCTTCGAGAGGTACCCGCGCCCGCCGTCGGGCAGGATCACCACGATGACGTCGTCCGGACCCGCATCGCGGGCGACCGCCAGGGCCCCGACCACGGCCATCCCCGCGGAACCGCCCACGAGCAGGCCCTCCTCGCGGGCGAGGCGCCGCGTCATCGCGAACGACTCGGCGTCGGTGACCTCCACGATCCGGTCGGCCAGCTTCCGGTCGTAGTTCTCGGGCCAGAAGTCCTCGCCCACGCCCTCGACCAGGTACGGCCGCCCGGTGCCGCCCGAGTACACCGAGCCCTCCGGGTCGGCGCCCACGACCTGCACCTTCCCGCCCGAGACCTCCTTGAGGTACCGGCCGATCCCGGTGATCGTGCCGCCCGTGCCGACCCCGGCGACCAGGTGCGTGATCTTCCCGTCCGTCTGCTTCCACAGCTCCGGCCCGGTCTGCGCGTAGTGGGACGCGGGGTTCGCCGGGTTCGAGTACTGGTCGGGCTTCCACGCGCCCTCGATCTCGTGGATGAGCCGGTCGGAGACCTTGTAGTAGGAGCGCGGGTCCTCCGGGTCGACCGCGGTGGGGCACACCACGACCTCCGCGCCGTAGGCCTTCAGGACGTTCCGCTTGTCCTCGGAGACCTTGTCCGGGCACACGAACACGCACTGGTAGCCGCGCTGCTGGGCGACCATCGCCAGGCCCACGCCGGTGTTCCCGCTCGTGGGCTCCACGATCGTCCCGCCCGGCTTGAGCGCGCCGGAGGCCTCGGCCTCGTCGATCATGCGCTGGGCGATGCGGTCCTTGATGGACCCGCCGGGGTTGAGGTACTCGACCTTCGCGAGCACGGTGGCCTGGACGCCCTCGGTGACCGAGTTCAGCCGCACCAGCGGGGTGTTGCCGATGAGGTCGAGCACGGTTTCGTAGTACTGCATGCTCACAGCCTAGGCCCGCCGCCCGTGCGACCGGGACAGTCCGCGCCCTGTGTCCGTGCGGGGTGTCCCGCTGCGTGGATACGATCGGCGGTGGGACCGCCCCCGCCTCGCCGCTCGGCGAGAATCGGGGCGCACACCTCTTACGCAACGTTGGGAGACCGAATGAGCACCGCTGACATCGGCGTGGTGGGGCTGGCCGTCATGGGCTCGAACCTCGCCAGGAACTTCGCCCGCCACGGCTTCACCGTCGCCGTCTACAACCGCACGCACGCCAAGACCACCGAGCTGATCGAGGCCCACGGCGATGAAGGCGACTTCGTCCCCTCCGAGGAGCTCGCCGACTTCGTCGCCTCCCTCAAACGCCCCCGCAAGGCCATGATCATGGTCCAGGCCGGGAACGCCACCGACGCCGTCATCGACCAGCTCGCCGCGCTCATGGAGCCCGGCGACATGATCATCGACGGCGGCAACGCCCACTTCGAGAACACGCGCCGCCGCGAAGCGGCCCTGCGCGAGAAGGGCCTGCACTTCGTCGGCACCGGCGTCTCCGGCGGCGAAGAGGGCGCGCTCCTGGGCCCCGCGATCATGCCCGGCGGCTCCGAGGAGTCCTACGAGACCCTCGGCCCGATCCTCGAGGCCATCAGCGCCAAGGCCCCCGACGGCACCCCGTGCTGCTCGCGCCTGGGCCCCGACGGCGCCGGGCACTTCGTCAAGATGGTGCACAACGGCATCGAGTACTCCGACATGCAGCTCATCGGCGAGGCCTACGACCTCCTGCGCCGCGGCGTCGGCATCGAACCGGCCGACCTCGCCAAGATCTTCTCGGAGTGGAACGCCGGCGAGCTCGACTCCTACCTCATCGAGGTGACCGCCGAGGTCCTCGGCCACACCGACGCCGCCACCGGCAAGCCGCTCGTCGACGTCATCGTCGACCAGGCCGGCCAGAAGGGCACCGGCCGCTGGACCGTGCAGATCGCCCTCGACCTGGGCGTCCCCGTCACCGGCATCGCCGAGGCCACGTTCGCCCGCGCCCTCTCCTCGGGCGTGAAGCAGCGCGAAGGCGCCGTCGACGTCCTCACCGGCCCCACCGGCAAAGTGGACTTCCCCGAGCACTTCGTCGAGGACGTCCGCCAGGCGCTCTATGCCTCCAAGATCGTCGCGTACGCCCAGGGCTTCGACCAGATCGCGGCCGCCAGCGCCGAGTACGACTGGAACATCGACCTCGGCTCCTGCTCGGCCCTGTGGCGCGCGGGCTGCATCATCCGGGCGCGCTTCCTCGACCGCATCACCGAGGCGTGGCGCTCCGACCCGGAGCTGCCGACGCTGCTGGCGGCGCCGGAGTTCACGAAGATCGTGACGGACGCGCAGGACGCGTGGCGCCGGGTCGTCTCGACCGCCGCGCTCGCCGGCATCCCGACGCCGGGTTTCTCGTCGGCGCTGGCGTACTACGACGGGCTGCGTTCGCGCCGCCTCCCGGCGGCCCTGATCCAGGGGCAGCGGGACTTCTTCGGTGCGCACACCTACAAGCGGGTCGACCGCGAGGGCACGTTCCACACGGACTGGTCCGGGGACCGCAGCGAGATCGAACTGTAAGGGCCGCAGGGCTTTCGACGGCGCCGCCCCCGCTCGTATCGAGCGGGGGCGGCGCCGTGCGTGTGCCTAGTGGCCCCAGCGGGGGCTGTAGGTGCCGCCGAGGTCGACCGGCTCCGTGGGAATGTCGCCGTCGCGCAGGCGCTTGACGAGCTGGACGGTGCGGTCGGGCAGGAGTGTCCCGTCGGCTGCGCCGCACTGCTCGATCGGCAGCCACGCGAACTCGAAATGCTGCTCGTAGGCGTCGCCGCCGGAGATGCGCGGCGTGAAGCGCTCGGTGCGGTGGAAGAAGTACCAGTTCTTCTGGACCAGCAGGCGGCCCTTCGGGAACGCCGTGAACACGCCGAACGCGACCGGGCCGATGAGCGCTTCCGGGTCGATCGCGTACCCGGTCTCCTCGGCGGCCTCCCGGACGGCGGCCGCGTGCAGGTCCTCGCCGTCCTCGACGCCGCCGCCGGGCGTGATCCAGCGGGTGATCCCGTCCAGGCACTGGTCGCCGCCCTCGTGGAGGACGGTGTCGTACTGGTCGAGGATCAGGATGCGGGCGGCGGTGCGGAAGGCCGCGCCGGTCTCGGACTCGATGCTCACAGGGGTGCTCCTCACGCCGCGTCGAGCTGGCGGCCGATGGTGTCGAGCAGGACGGGCTCGGCGGGGACGTCGCCGGAGATCAGCCGCTTCACCAGGTGCAGCAGCGGCTCGACCTGCTCGAATCCGTCGGTGGACAGGAACTCGTCCACCGGTATCCAGTTGAACTGCAGGTCCTGCTCGTAGGCGTCGCCGCCGGTCACCTTCGCCTCGAAGCGGTCGACGCGCACGAGGAAGAAGTGGTTCTCCTGCGTGAACACGGAGTCGGGGCGGACCTTGCGGTAGTGCTGGCGGGCGACCGGGCCGATGAGGTCGTCGGGGTCGACCCGCAGGCCGGTCTCCTCGTAGAGTTCGCGCGCGGCCGCGTCCCGCATGGACTCGCCCGGGTCGATGCCGCCGCCGGGGAGGATCCAGCGGGCGGGGCGCTCGGGGGTCGCGTATCCGCCGATGAACAGGACGCAGTCCTGTTCATCCACGATGATGCCGCGGGCGCCTCGCCGGTCGATTCGAGTGGGTTCGTTCGTCGGGCTCACCGGTCAAGTATGGGGGCGCGCTCGGTGACCGTCCAGCCCCTATCGGCGTCCCATCGCCAAGCGCCCCACGGGACCTGAACGGGCGCAACGGGAACCGCGCCGCCCAGGAGTCCCTTGAGCAGGCCCGCGATCCGGGCGGGGAACACCAGCGCGTCCGCTTCCGCGATTTCGTCGAGCGTGAGCCACCGGGCGGCGGTGAACTCGGCCTGCTCGATCTCTTCGAGCCGGTCGCGCACCGGGTCGAAATGCGGCACGCGCAGGAAGAAGAACGAGTCCCGGGAGTGGATCACCAGGTCGGGGCTGTCCGACCAGTCGCCCTCGGATTCGGCCACCACGGGGCCGAGCGCGCCCGGGTCGATCCGCAGCCCGGTCTCCTCGAACACCTCCCGGGCCGCGCCCTCCTGCAGGCTCTCGCCCGCGTCGAGCCCGCCGCCGGGCGTCACGTAGTACTCCACGCCCGGGCCCATGTAGTCGCGGCTGTAGAACAGCAGCACCCGGTCGTCCTCGTCCACGAGCAGCACCCGCGCGCACCGGCGCCGCACCACCGCGGCCTCAGGGGAATCCATGCGCCCGAGTATCCGCACGGTCTGCGCCCGCGTCCAGCCGCGCAGGTCACCCCGCTAGGTCAGGTCCACCCAGGGCAGCTCGACCGGCTCCTCCGGTCGCTCGCCCGCGAATAGGCGCTTGAGCAGGCCCGTGAGGCCGATCGGGAAGACAATCGCGTCGGTTGCGTCAAGATCCGCGAGCGAGAGCCACTCGCCCCGCAGGATCTCGTTCCGCTCGCCCTCGTCGAGGCCGCTGAAGTCGGGCTCGAAACGCGCGGTGCGCAAGAAGAAGTAGTGCTCTTCCGCATGGAACCGGCGCCCCGAGTTCGTGATCCAGGGCCCCTCCCTGCGGCACACCACCGCGCCCAGGACTTCAGGTGCGACCCGCAGGCCCGTCTCCTCGCGCAGCTCCCGCGCCGCCGCCTCGGCGAGCGACTCGCCCTCGTCGACACCGCCTCCCACGGTGAAGTAGTAGCCCGCGCCGCGCGCCGGCGACTCGCGGTTGAAGAACAGCAGCACATGCTCGTCTTCGTCGACAAGGAGCACGCGCGCCGAGCGCCGGAGAGGGGGATTCGTCATGTACACCAGACTAAGACGGGTGGCAAGCCGTTTCCGCGGGGCGCGGATCGGCCCGCGGCGGGGTGTCGCCGCGGGCCGGGTTTCCCGGTTGCGAGTTCAGGCGGTCGCGGGTGCCGCGTCCGTCTCGGCGGGCCTGCGGTCGGCGAGCAGCTGCTTCGCGTACCGACCCGAGGCCTCCGCCAGGCCCATGATCATGAGCGCGTTGATCGCGTGGAAGCCGAAGATGATCTGGCCCGGCGTCGTGCCCGCGACGCTCACCAGTGCGATCACCGACTGCAGGACCACGAGGCCGAGCACGCCCGCCGCCATGCCGACGAGCTTCCCGCCCGCCCGCGACAGCGCCGCGAACAGGATGCCCAGCAGCGCGACCGCCGCGATGAGCCGGCCGTTCATGATGTGCAGCGCGAACGACTCGTCCGGCGAGCCGGACCCGATCGCGCCGTAGCCCGCCAGGAAGAACTGGAGGCCGATCAGGACGTGCAGGACGCCGATCCAGACCCGGTAGAACCTAAGCATCGGAAGCCTCCAGAGCGTTGCTGCGCGTCTCGATCTCGTCCTGCAGGGCGTCGACGCCCGTCATCGTGCCGTAGGCGAGCAGGTGGACCACGCAGTGGTCCGAGTGCTTCTCGCCCCGCCAGGAGTCCACAAGAGACTCGTTCACGGCGCTCGGGCTGATCGCCGCCGCCACCGCGAGCCGGGCGCCCAGCGCGGGCCCGTCCTCCAGGCCGCCGCCGTCCACCAGCTCCGGCAGGCCCGCACCGATCGCATCCTCGCGGACGCCGACCGTGCGCGCCACGGCCTCCGCCGCGTCCCCGCCGATCAGGCCCGGGCCCGCCGACGCCGCGTACGCCCGCAGATGCGCGTACGCCACGCCCACAGGCGAACCCGCCGCCCACGCCGGCTCGCGCATCCGCAGCCCCCGGGCCCAGCCCGGCCGGTCCTCCAGCAGCGCCAGGCTCGCGCCCGGCTCCAGGTCCGCCATGACCGCCGTCCGCAGCGACCGCGACGCCACCGACCGGCCCAGCTTCGTGGCCGTCACCGGATGCGGCGACTCGTTGTGCGCCAGCACCTGCACCAGCCGCGTGATGAACTCGAACACCAGCGCCGTCCCGATGAACCGCGGCGCCGCAGAAGCCTTGAAGGGCCCCTCCGGACCCGGGTCCAGCGCCCACTGCGCCAGCGGCGCCCACTCCTTCGGCGGCGTCCCCGCGCGCAGCCCCTCGGCCAGCGCCGACTCGCCCAGCGCGTGCAGCAGCACCGTGTGCGCGTCCGTGCAGAACCGGCAGCCGTTGCGCACCGCTATCGCGGTCGCCACGACCTCCTTCGCGAGCCGCTCCTGCGGCCCGCCGCACATCAGCGACTCCCGCAGCAGCGACCACATGGACGCCAGCAGCTCCGGCGCGGGCGAGAGCATCTGGAACGGCGCGCCGACCGCGCCCAGCTCCCGCTTCGCCTGCCCGTACACCTCGGCGACCAGGCCGTCCGCCTGTCTGGCCTCGACCGGGTCCACATATCTGATCTGGGGCATGGGGGTCCTCCTCGAATCGCTTCCCGCCGAACCGTTCCGGCCCGGCGGGCCATGACTCCAGACTCCCCGCCGCGAGCCCTGGGCGCGTCGTCCCCGAGCCGACATTCCCGCCCCCGACGAGCGCCGCATCCGGGACCCCCGGCGTACACCCTGCGCCGTACACGGCCGCTGCACCGCGGGCCGACGCCGAGGTGACGGCCCCGCCATAGGATTGGGCCCATGCCGAATCCCCCCGGAAGCCGCCTCACAGGCCTGCGCCTCGACCTCGTCGTCGCCGCGATCCTGCTCGCCGACACGCTCGTCTCGGGCGCGGCCAAAGCCGTCGGCGACGGCCTCGCCTGGTACGGCTGGCCGCTCCTGGCGATCGGCCCCCTCGTGTTCCCGCTGTGGCGGCGCTACCCGCGCGCGGTCATGCTCGTCAGCGTCGGCGCCCTGGTCGCCGGAGGCCACCTCGGCGTCGGCCCGCTCGCAGCCGTCCCGGCACTGGTGGCGATCGCCGTCGCGATGTACCGGGGGCACCGCAGGCTCACCGTCGGCCTGGTCATGCTCGTCTCAGCCGCGACGATGCTCGGCAACTGGGCCGGTGCCGGATTCCACTTCACCGGCGCGGTCATGGAGCAGTCCATGCTCGTCATCGGCTGGCTCCACGTCGCCCTCATCTCCGGCGAGTCCCGCCGCCAGCGGGACGCCTACATGGCCGAGGCCGAGCACACCCGCGAAGAGGCCGTCAAACGCAAGGCCGCCGACGAGCGCGTCCGCATCGCCCGCGAGCTCCACGACTCCCTCACCCACTCGATCTCCGTCATCCGCGTCCAAGCGGGCGTCGCACTCCACCTGGCGCGCAAACGAGGCGAGGAACCGGCGCCCGCGCTCGTCGCCGTCGAGGCGGCCGCCAAGGACGCCACCCGCGAACTGCGCGAGACCCTCACGATGCTCCGCGACGACGAGGGCCACCGCCTCTCCCGCGTCAAGCCCCTCGCCGACCGCTACAGCGGCCTCGGCTTCCACATCGACGTCGACTGCGAGGTCGACGAGACCGCCGTCCTCGACGAGGAGGTCGACCACGCCGCCTACCGCATCGTCCAGGAGGCCCTCACCAACGCCGTCCGCCACTCCGCGGGCGACCGCGTCCGCGTCCGCGTCCGCCGCGGCGACGACGCCCTCCACATCGAAGTCGCCGACAACGGCCGCGCCCGCGACTTCACCCCCGGCCGGGGCCTCACCGGCATGCGCGAACGCGTCGACGCCCTCGGCGGCACCATCACGTTCGGGAACAGCACCGCCGGACCGGACGACGGCTTCACCGTCACCGCCCGCCTCCCCCTCCCCGAACCGCTGATCCCCGCCCAGACCGCCGCGACCGAACCCGGAAGGACCCGATGATCCGCGTACTCCTCGCCGACGACCAGCCGCTCATGCGCGGCGGCTTCCGCGCCCTCATCGACGCCGAGGACGACATGACCGTCGTCGCCGAAGCCGCCGACGGCCCCACCGCCGTCCGCCTCGCGGACGAGTACCGGCCCGACGTCGCCCTCCTCGACGTCGAGATGCCCGGCGGCGACGGCATCACCGCCGTCCGCGCCATCGCCGCCGACGACCGCCTCGCCGACCTGCGCGTCGTCATGCTCACCAACTACTCCTTCGACGCCTACGTCTTCGACGCCCTCCGCGCCGGAGCCGCCGGATACCTCGTCAAGGACACCGAACCCGAAGAGCTCCTGCGCTGCGTCCGCGCCGCCGCCGCAGGCGAAACCCTCCTCTCCCCGCAGATCGCCGCGAAACTCGTCGCCGAGTACGTCGCCCACCCGCCCTCCCGCCTCGCCGGGCAGGTCGAGGGCCTCACCTCCCGCGAGACCGAGATCGTCGCCCTCGTCGCCCGCGGCCTCACCAACGGCGAGATCGCCGAACGCCTCTTCATCAGCCCCGCGACCGCCAAGACCCACGTCCACCGCGCCATGATGAAACTCGCCGTCCGCGACCGGGCCGGGCTCGTCGTCTTCGCCTACGAATCGGGCCTGGTGCAGCCCAAGAGCACCTAGGAGACGCTCGGTTCCGAGGCCTCGCCCCCGGCGGTCCCCGCCGCATCCGCCGCAGGCTCGGCCGCCGCGTTGAACTCCGCGCCGAACACCAACGCCGCGTTCGTGATCCACAGCCACACCAGGAACACGATCACCCCGCCCAGCGCCCCGTACGTCCGGTCGTAGCTGCCGAAGTTCGCCGCGTACAGCCCGAACGCCGCCGACGCCGCGAGCCACAGCACCACCGCCAGCGCCGCCCCGGGCGCGCGCTGGCGCAGCCTCGAGCGTTTCGCAGGGGCGAGCCAGTACAGGAGCGCCACGATCACGACGACGAGGACGATCACCACGGGCCACTTCACCCACGCCCACACGGCGACAGCGGTGCCGCTCGACCCGAGCGCGTCGCCGATCGCGCGCGCCACCGACCCGCCCGTAGCGGCCACGAGCCCGCACACCGCAGTCAGCGCGCCCACGACGAGGGTGAGCACGATCCGGACGATGAGGACCGTCCACCACCTCCGGGTCTCGCCGGTCCCGTTGACCGCGTTGAGGGCCCGCGAGAACGCCGCCACGTAGTTCGACGCCGCCCACAGCGCCGCGACCAGGCCGACCAGGGCCAGGAGTCCCGCCGCGGCCGGGTTCATCTGGAGCCGCGCGACCGCGTCCTCGATGATGTCGTGGCTCTCGCCCGGGGCGAGGGAGGCGACGCCGTCCAGCAGCGCCTCGGTGGCGTCCTCGTCGAGCAGGCCGATCACGGAGGCGCCCACGAGGATCGCGGGGAACAGGGACATCACCGAGTAGTACGTGAGGGCCGCCGCGGTATCGCCGCGGCTGCCTCCGCCGAACCGCTTGGCGGCCTCCCACAGTCTGGCCATAACCCCACGGTGCCAGGCACGGTGGGAGGACGGGCCGGTTCGCGCGAACCCGGCACGCGTCAGAGCCGCCCGGCCGCCTCGCCGCGGGTGCGCGTGGCGAGCACCCAGATGGCGAACACGTCGAGCGCGATCACCACAGAAGCCCACAGTGGATACTGCGGGGCGAGGAGGACCTGGTTGACCGCGGAGACGGCCGCGACCGCGAGCGCCGGAGCGGGGTGCGCGGCCCAGCGCGTGAGGCGCCGTCCCGCGCCGAGCTGGCCCAGGCCGGTGAGGACGGCCGCGAGGCCGATCACGAGGTTCACCCAGCCCCAGCCGGTGTTGTCGCCCCGGTACCAGTAGCCGCCGCCGGTGAACACGAACGCGTCGCCGCCCGCGACGACGTACCCGATGACGACCTGCCAGGCGCCCATGAGCAGCAGCAGGATCCCGGCGAGCGCGGAGCCGCCCGCGCTGCGGCGAGGCAGCCAGTCCTCTTGAGCCATGTGCGTCCCCCCGGGGCGCCGGTCGGCGCCGCTTGCCAGCTTAGGCGACGCGCCGCGCCGCGCGCGGCTTCCACGCCGAAGCGCCGATGCGCAAGGGCCGCATGGCGACCGCCCGGTCTAGGGGGTGTTTAAGAATCCCTGACGGCCGCTATCCGGCCCGTTCGCCCGTTCGCTGCGTTGTCGGGGCCTTTGCATACAACACCGGTATGCAAAGGCCCCTCCGCCTTGCGAGCGAACGAACGGACTCGGATATCGACTCGCCACGGATTCTTAAACACCCCCTAGTCCTTCGGCAGGCGCCGCAGCCAGTTCCCCAGGAGCGCGCTGCCGTCCTCGGTGAGGATCGACTCGGGGTGGAACTGCACGCCCTCGACGTCGAGGTCGCGGTGGCGCAGCCCCATGACCGTCCCGTCGTCGCTCGTGGCCGTGACGACGAGCGGTTCGCGCACGCTGGAGGGCTCGACGGCCAGCGAGTGGTACCTGGTGGCGGTGAACGGGTTCGCGAGCCCGGCGAAGACGCCCTCGCCGTCGTGGCGGATCGGGGAGGTCTCGCCGTGCCGCAGCTCGGCCGCGCGGGTCACCTTCGCGCCCCAGTGCTCGGCGATCACCTGGTGCCCCAGGCACACCCCGAGCACGGGCACCTCACCGGCGAACCGGTCGAGCAGGTCGTGGCCGAGCCGGGCCTCGTCGGGCCGCCCCGGGCCGGGCGAGAGCAGCACCCCGGCAGGGCGCAGCTTCACGGCCTCGTCCGCGTCGGTCCGGTCGGAGCGGCGCACCTCCACCCGGGCGCCCAGCGCCCGCAGGTAGGAGACGATGGTGTGGACGAACGAGTCGCGGAAGTCGACGACCAGCACGCTACGCATCGACGTCTTCCATCACTGCCCCCACCTGTGCGTTCTACTCCCCGTCAGGGGACTCCGCGGTCTTCCAGTCATCGGGGTCGAAGCCCGTGCCCTGGCAGTCGACGCCGGGCGTGCAGGTCTGCTCCTCGCCGGGCGCGCCGCTCTCGGTGTTCTCGACGTTCACCTGCCCGGCCGGGTCGACGTTGCTCCACGGCATGAGCGGGCGCACGGCCGGGAACACGACGTACCACAGCAGCGCGACGACTCCGATGCCCAAGGCGACCGAGCCGATGAGTTTACCCGGTAGCCCCCCGGGGAGCTTCCGCCAGATCCACGAGTACACGTCAGGCCTCCGGGTCGATGGCCGCGTCGGGCAGGTCGCCCGCGGGGTCGCGCTGGATCGTGTCGACGAGCTGGCTGTAGACGACGTACCGCTCGTAGTTGTCCCACCGGGGGTGGCAGGTGAACAGGGTCAGCCAGTAGTCCTCGTCGCCGGGCTCGGTGCCGGGCTCGCCGGGGACGGGCGCGGTGATGTCGACCTGGGTCTCGTTGACGACCACGTGCTCCTGGACCTCGTAGACGTAGAAGTTCTCCTTCGTCTCGATGACGACCTTGTCCCCGGGTTCGAGGGAGCGGATCTCGGAGAAGATCGCGGGCACGTTGTGCCCGGCGAGGGTGAAGTTGCCCTGCTCGCCGGGGTAGGCGCCTTCGAGGAAGCGGCCGGGCGCGTACTCGATGTCGGCCGGCTCGGTGCCTTCGACGAGCGTCCACGACTCGGCCCGGACATCGGGCGCCCACATGCGCGCGAACGCGTCGCCGAGCTCGGGCACGGGCGCGCCGTCCACGCCCTCCTCCTCGACCGCGCCGTCCCAGATCGAGTCGAGGTCGCCCGAGAGGGTCTCCTGCTCGTTGTTGATCTGCTCGGAGACGCCGAAGACCTCGTACCCGGCGTAGAGGAGGACGACCGCGCCGAGGGAGATGAGGACTTCGCCGAGGCCGCGCACGGTGGCGCGGACGCCGCCGTCGTTGCGGTGGCGCTTGACCGAGCGCTTCTTGCGGGCGTCGCTGTCGGCGCCGGCAGGCGCGGGGGTCTCGGCGGCGGGGATCACCGGGAGGATCGCGGTCCCGTCCGGTTCGGGGACGAGGGACTTCTTGGCGAGGCCGGGCGGGCGGAGCGCGGTGGTCCGGTCGGGGTCCTCAGCTGCGGGGATCGGGACTGGGGAGGCAGAAGGAGGGGGGACGCTGGCGCGGCCGGGGGTGCGCGGCGAGCCCGCCGCCGACCCGGCCGCCGGACCTGGCGAGGGCCGCCGGGGCGGCGGAGGCTCGTTCGCGAAGGGGGACCAGTCCTGATCGCTCACCTGGAACTTCGCCTCCGTAGTGCCGGTGTTCTCTTCGTAGGGGGATCTCGTAACCATAACGCGCGAGGCAATCCTAGGGTTGTACCGCGAACCGGGAAATCAACCGAACGGGCAGGTCTGCGCAGTGCCTGCGCGTTCCCCCGGCGGAGCGGGCGCGTGTGCGCGTGTCGCGGTGCGCACCAGGGGCTCCGGCCGCGGCCCGGCTGCTCGCCCCGCTGTACAACCATGCCGTACCTCCCGCGGTGTGAGCTACGCGATGCCGCGCGGACGGCGCGTCACCGGCGGACGGTACCCTGGACGCCGGACATGTCCCTCAGTTGGAGAGTCGTCGATGCCGAAGTCACGTGTGCGCAAGAAGAAGGTCTACTCGAGCTCCGGCGCGGGTACGAGTTCGACCTCGGGCGAGAGCTACGAGCCGAGCCCGATGTGGGTGCCGATCACCGCCGTCGCCCTCATCGTGATCGGCATCGGCTGGCTGACCCTGTTCTACCTCTCCGGCATGGCCTTCCCGGTCGGTGCCTGGGGCTACTGGAACCTCGCGGTCGGCTTCTCCTGCATGGTCGCCGCCCTCCTCGTCCTCTCGAAGTGGCGCTGACCCCGGCGCCCCACTGAAGCCGAGTACCCCTCGCTTCTTGTTCGAAGAGAAAATGTCAGACCCCTGGCGTACTTTTGTGCCAGGGGTCCCTAAGGGCGGATTTATTACGAAATATCGTGATCCGTCCGAATCTTTATTCTCCCTACAAGAGCTCGAGCACGGTCGCGTTCGCCATCCCGCCGCCCTCGCACATCACCTGCAGGCCGCGCCGGGAACCGGTGTCGCGCATGTAGTGCAGCATCGTCGCGGCCAGCCGCGCCCCCGAGGCGCCCAGCGGGTGCCCGAGCGCGATCGCGCCCCCGCGCGGGTTGAGCCGCTCCTCGTCCGCGCCGGTCTCCGCCAGCCACGCCAGCGGGATCGCCGCGAACGCCTCGTTCACCTCGAACACGTCGATCTCGTCCAGGTCGAGCCCCGCGCGCTTGAGAATCCGCGCCGTCGCCGGGATCGGCCCGTCCAGCATGAGCACCGGGTCCGAACCGACCGCGCACGCCGCCGCGATCCGCGCCAGCGGCCGCACACCGAGCCGCCGCGCGTGCTCGTCCGTGGTCACCACCAGCGCCGCCGCCCCGTCCGAGATCTGCGACGACGTCCCCGCCGTCACCGAACCGTCGGCCGTGAACGCCGGCTTCAACCTGGCGAGCTTCGCCATGCTCGTGTCCCGCCGGATGCCCTCGTCCGCCGCCACGCCCGCCAGGGGCGCGATCTCGTCGGCGAACCGGCCGCCGTCGCTCGCCGCCGCGGCCTTCTCGTGGCTGGCGAGCGCGAACGCGTCCATCGCCTCGCGCCCGATCCCGTACCGCTCGGCCACCAGCTCGGCCGCCAGGCCCTGGTTGAACAGCACCGGAGCGGTCGCATCCACATGCGCCGCATAGCGTTCGCGCACCACGGGCCCGTACGGCTCGCCCGCGCCGGAGCCGACACTCGACCCCATCGGCACGCGGCTCATCGACTCGACCCCGCCCGCCACGACCACGTCAGCGTGCCCGGCCAGGACCGCCGCCGCCGCGAACGACAGCGCCTGCTGGCTCGAACCGCATTGGCGGTCCACAGTGGTGCCCGGAATCCGGTCGGGCCAGCCCGCCGCGAGGACGGCGTTGCGCGCGACGTTCCAGGACTGCTCGCCCACCTGCGAGACGCAGCCGAGCACCACGTCGTCGACGGCGTCCGGGCCGAGGCCCGACCGCTCCAGGGCGGCGTTCATCGCGTGCGCGGCGAGGTCCACGGCGTGCACGCCGGAGAGCACGCCGCCGCGCCGGCCCAGCGGCGTGCGGGCGGCGGCGAGGATGACGGCCTCAGGCATTGCGGTACACCGGCGCGATGACGACCCGCGCGATCGCGTTGAACGTCAGGTGGAACGCCCCCACCGCCATCGAGGCGCCCGGGTCGACAGCGACCGGGGCCTTCAGGGCGTGCACGGCGAACAGGTAGCGGTGCTCCGGGTCGCCCGGGGGCGGCGCGGCGCCCGCGTAGCCCACGGTCCCGGAGTCGTTGCGCAGCTGCACCGTCCCCGCGGGCGGCGCGGCGGCCGCGCCGGTCGGCAGCTCGGTGACGGACGCGTCGAGGCCCAGCAGCATCCAGTGCCACCAGCCCGAGCCGGTGGGCGCGTCCGGGTCGAAGCAGGTCACGGCGAACGCGGCCGTCTCGGCCGGGAAGCCCGACCAGGCCAGGTGCGGGGAGACGTCGCTCCCGGCGACCTGGGCGGCGTCGAGCACGGACTTGTCCGCGACGTCGTCGGAGACCAGCGTGAACGACGGGAGCGGGGGCAGGAAATCGTAGGGCCACGGGGCCCTGGTGCGGTCGAGCGACGTCATCGTTCTCCTCAACTTCTCGGCCCGGCCCGCGGCGCCGGCCCTCCCCGCCCGTCCGGGGCGGCAGAGCCGCTTTCGCTTGCGGGGCCGCACTTCCAGCGGTTCCGTCGACGGAACCGTCAAGTACCTCGCGGGGCGCCGGGGCCCCACCTCTGCACCGTATCGCGGCTCGGCCGCCAGTACGAGCGGGCCGCGCGGCGAACCGCCCGGCACGGTCCGAAACGCCCACCATTCCGCATCGCGGACGCGCTCCCGGCACACCCTGCCGCCGCGTGCGCCGGCGTGCCCGAACCTGACCCGCCGTGCCGCCCGGTGAGGTGTGCCCGAGGCCGCCCATATGCCGCTCGACGTCCACCCTGCGGGCCGCTTACGCTGGTGTCATGCCGAACACCGACGTCATCTCTTTCTCCCGGGGCGCCCCGTCGCTCGACATCGTCGACACCGAGGGCCTCAAGGCCGCCGCCGTGGCCGCGCTCGACAACGATCCGGCCGGGGTCACCGGCTACGGCACGTCCGTCGGGTACCTCCCGCTGCGCGAGTGGATCGCCGCCAAGCACGGCGTCAAGCCCGAGAACGTACTGGTCACCAACGGCTCCATGCAGGCCGACGCGTTCCTGTTCGACGAGCTCGTCAAGCCCGACTCGCCGGTGATCGTCGAACGCCCCACCTACGACCGCACCCTCCTGGGCCTGCGCAACCGCCGCGGCGAGCTGCACCCGGTGCGCCTCCAGGCCGACGGCCTCGACGTCGACGAGCTCGAGGGCCTCCTCAAGGGCGGCGTCCGCCCGACCCTCGCGCACATCATCCCGAACTTCCAGAACCCGGCGGGCGTGACGCTCTCGGGCGAGAAGCGCACCCGCCTCCTGCAGCTCGCGAACGAGTACGAGTTCACGATCTTCGAGGACGACCCGTACTACGACATCCGCTTCCGCGGCGAGCAGTTCCCGACGATGCTCGAGCAGGACGACTCCGGCCGCGTCGTCTACGCGTGCTCGTTCTCCAAGACCGTCTGCCCGGGCCTGCGCACCGGCTACCTGGTGGGCCCGGCCGACATCATTGCGACGATCGCGGGCGCCGCCACCAACACCTACATCGCGCCGAACATGTTCGCGCAGGCCACGATCTTCCAGTTCGCGGCCTCCGGGGCCCTGGACCGCTCGATCGCCACGGTCAAGGCCGCCCTCGAGGAACGCGTCGACCAGCTGTCCGCTTCGCTGCGCGCGTACCTGCCGACCGCCGAGTTCATCGTCCCCGACGGCGGCTACTTCCTGTGGGTCGACCTCGGCGAGGGCGTCGACTGCGCGAAGGTCGCTGCCGCTGCGAACGACGAGGGCGTCCAGGTCGTCAAGGGCACCGACTTCGTGCTCGAGGGCGGCGAGAGCTGCCTGCGCCTGGCGTACTCCGCGGTGAAGGCCGACCGGATCGACGAAGGCGTGCGCCGTCTCGCCCGCGCCGTCGAGGTCTCGAAGGGCCGCTAAAGAACACATTCCGTGACCGACGCAGAACGTAACGTCGACAATGGATGGCGGTTATGCGCCATGGCGTATAACCGCCACCGCGCCGCCCTTCCCAGAACGGAAACGGGGAGCGAAGATCGGTGCGTGACCGCGGTTCGCCGCGGTGCGGCCGTTATCCCGCCCCCATTGACGCCGGATCGGTGGACTCGCCCACTCCCCCCGAGGCGAGGCACCGGTCCGGCGTTGTCTTCACACGCTTTCGGGGGTCCGCGTCGCCGCGAACCCCCGATCCCCATGCCGCCGCGGGTCCCGCCCCGCGGCCGCACTCGGGCTCCGGCCGGTGTCGTCGCCGACCGGTGGCCCCGATATCCAATTCTCTGCGGCGAAGCCCCCGGCTCCCCCGCACCGCTACCGCGGGCGTCAGCGGGTGACGCTGTCGACGAGCTCCTCGGTGAGCGCCCGGTCGTCGAGCTCGGTGTCGTCCAGGAGCTCGTCCGCGAGGAGCGCCTCCCCGATCGACTCGGTCCGCTGCCGGTACCACAGGTACGCGGCGGCGCTCCCCAGCGCGAGACCCGCGCCGATCGCCCCGACGACCCACGGCCACTTCGGCGCCGGCGGCTTGCGCAGCCCGACCTTGGTCAGGACTACGTTGACCTTAGGAGCGGCCGCCTCCTTCGTCCCCCTGGCCGCAGCGAAGCCCGCGTTCTTCAGCGAGGTCACACCCTGCGTGAAATGGTCCACGGCCTCCTTGGTCGGAGTCGTGGCATGTCGGCTGAAGCCCATAGTGAATGCCTCCTCTAGGTGCCTGTCCGTCTCATCGTGCCCCGGCGTGTGACACCCGTCGAGGGAAACGGGGGAGAAAGTTGGACGAACCTCGGCGGTCTGGCACCATAGACGCCATGACGAAGGCGACGCTGAAGACCAACGCAGGCGACATTGTGATCGAGCTGCTCGACAACCACGCGCCCAAGACCGTGGCGAACTTCGTGGGCCTGGCCGACGGCACCAAGGAGTACAAGGACCCGGAGACCGGCCAGCCCGGCCAGGGCCCGTACTACGACGGTGTCATCTTCCACCGCATCATCGACGGCTTCATGATCCAGGGCGGCGACCCGACCGGCACCGGCCGCGGCGGACCCGGGTACAAGTTCGCCGACGAGTTCCACCCCGACCTGCACTTCGGTGAGCCCTACCTGCTCGCCATGGCGAACGCCGGGCCCGGCACCAACGGCTCGCAGTTCTTCATCACGCTGGGCCCGACCCCGCACCTGAACTTCCGCCACACCATCTTCGGCAAGGTCGTCGACCCGGAGTCCCAGTCGGTCGTGGACCGCATCGGCAAGGTCGCGACCGGCCCGCAGGACCGCCCGGTCAACGACGTCGTCATCGAGTCCGTCGTCATCGAGAAGTAACGACGCCTCTATGAGCGAACAGCAGTCGGCCCCCACCTGCTATCGCCACCGGAACCGCCAGACGTACCTGCGGTGCGTGCGCTGCGACAAGCCGATCTGCGCCGACTGCCGTATCGACGCTCCCGTCGGGTTCCAATGCCCTGACTGCGTGGCCGCCGGCCGCCGGACGATGCGCAAGACGCGCTCCTCGTTCGGCGGCGGCGCCCGCGCGGGTGCCGCCGGCACCGTCACGAAGGTCATCATCGGCCTCAACGTCGCCGTGTTCGTGCTCGCCGTCATCTCGGCGGGCAGCCTCGCCGCGGCGACCAGCTCGGGCCTGACGCCGCTCCACTTGCTCGGCGCCGAGATCGGCTACCTCCCCGGCTACCAGCCGCTGGTGTCCGTGGAGCTCTTCGGCACCGAGATCACCGCGCCCGTCGTCGCGGCAGGCGGGTACTTCCGCATGATCACGGCGATGTTCCTGCACTTCGGCGTTATCCACCTGCTGTTCAACATGGTGGTCCTGTGGATGCTCGGACGCATCCTCGAACGCGATCTCGGCCCCGCGCGGTACCTCACGGCCTACATGCTGTCGGGGCTCGCCGGTTCGGTCGCGGTCTACCTGTTCTCGTACGACACCTTCACCGCCGGCGCTTCCGGCGCGGTGTACGGCATGTTCGGCCTGATGATCCTCGTCAACCGCAAGCTCAAGCGCGACAACCAGGGGCTCTACGTACTGCTCGGCCTCAACCTGGTCCTGACGCTCATTATGGGCTTCAGCTTCGCCGGCCACGTGGGCGGCCTGATCGGCGGCGCGATCTGCGGCGCGATCCTGACCTTCACCCCGCGCGAGCGGCGCTACCTCCACTGGATCGGCTTCGCCCTGTTCCTGGTGGCGCTGGCGGCGGTCACGTTCTTCCAGACCGGCGTGCTCGACAACCAGTACGACATCGTCTAGTTCCACTCCCCATCGACCTGGCCCGAGCGCCTCGCGCTCGGGTTCTGTCGTTTCCGGGTCGCGGCGGGGCAGTTCGCTCAGTGGCCTCCGGGGGCCCCTCCCCCCCCCCGCCCCCACCCCTCCCCGCCCACCCCGATGTCGTTGTTGTGCATGGTGTTGAGGGCCGTCGCTTTGGGGCGACTGGCCGACGGTCGTCGTTGACCGTCCGGGCGGCTTTCGCCGCTATTTGAGGTCGGCGGCCCAGGCTCGGGCCTGGTCGAGGTCTTCCGGTGTGTCGCAGTCGAACCACGGGGGCGGACTCGCGTGCTCCCAGGTGACGGTCTCGACTTCGATTCCGTTGAACAGGTGCCGCGCCGGAGCTCCCGGTTCGACCTCGGCGGCGTTGCGCCGGACCAGGTCGGTAGGCCATAGGCCGCACAGCCACTGCCGTCGCCCTGCGTTGTCGCAGAACAGTGCTCCGCTCTCCGGGCCGGCCTCGCTCGCGTGACGGTGAAGCAGGCGCAGCGCCTCAGAGGTCAGGAACGGCAGGTCGCCGCCGAGGATCGCCACCCGGTCGCAGTCGTCCGGCACCACTGCCAGACCGGCCTGCACTGCCCGGGCCGGGCCGGAACCCGGCGGATCCTCCAGGACCTGGCGGATCCCCTGCGGGAGGGGCGCGGCCTCGGCGGGCCGCGTGCCCACGACGACCCGGGACACCGCGTCCTCGGTGGCGGAGAGCATCCGCTCGAGAATCGTGGAACCGGCGACCACCAGCTCGCTCTTCGCGCACCCGGCGAACCGCCGGGCCTTGCCGCCGATGAGGATGATCGCGGCGAACTCGCCCAGGTGCTCAACCATGCCCCCAGCGTAGCGATCACATCGCGGTGGCGGGGTGCCGCTGCGCGGTCGTCTGGGCCGGGTTTCCTGCGGATGCTGTTGGCCATGCTTTCTCCTTCTCCCTCTGCGGGTTCGGACATTCTCATTTGCCGTGGGCCGTGGGCCGTGGGCCGTGGGCCGTGGGCCGTGGGCCGTGGGCCGTGGGCGGTCAGTCTTTGAGTTCTGCTTCCTCTCGGTCTCCGCAGCCGACCCTCGACAGCGCGCCCGGCGGGATGCCGGCTTGCAGTGCGGCCATGAGCATCTGCGCGAGCCGGTAGTGCGGGCTCGCTTTCAGGGCGAGTTCGAAGGCCTCCAAGGCGAGGACCCCGTTGCCGAAGCGGTAGGCGGCGAAGCCCGCCACTGTTGCGGCCGGGGCGAGCAGGTCGTCCTCCAGGTGCCGGGCCACCCAGATCCACAGGTCGAGCCGGTTGCCTTCGAACCGGCCCGAGTTGATGCGCCGCAGCGCGTAGTCGCGAATGTCCAGGTCGCCCAAGGCCAGGCCCACCGCGGCGATCGCCTCCGGATCGGGGAGTTTCTTCGCTTCCATCCAGTGGTCGATCGCCTGGAGGTCGAGGTCGCGTTGCGCGACCCAGTCCAGTTCGGCGTCGGCCATGAGCGCCGCCGTGACCGCCAGCGCCACTGCCGATCGCCTGCCGTCAGGGGCCGGGGCGAGTTGGGCGGCGATCGCGCTCCGGTCGGTCTCGGCGTAGCCGCCAGCGACCGCCACCTCGCAGGAGGCCGCAGAGGACTCCGGGAGGATCAGCCCCTCGGCCGGGCAGCAGGGTCTGCCGCAGGTGAGGCTGAACCAGCGGCCCTCGGCCACCCGCAGGAGGTCGAGCGGTTCGATCCCGGCGGCGTGGAGGCGGGTGGCGACGCGGTCGGCGACCGCCTTCGCGAGTTCGGCCTCGCCGTAGACGACGACCACGGAGCCGTCGCATTCGTTGAGGCTCAGCTGCGCCGTGAGGTCGGGCAGGTGTTCCAGGTGGTCGGCCGAGCCGGGCAGGTCGACCCGGAAGGTGCACTGGAGTTCGCCGTGGAGGAGGCCCACGATGACGAGGCTGTGCTCCGGGTGGAACCCGAGCAGGAGCGGGATGGTGGTCAGGAGGTCGGTGGGGCCGTTGAGTCGGATTCTCGCTTGTGTCGTGTGCATATATCAACTGTCCGTGACATGCCCAGTACTGGCAAGAATTATTTTTTCTCCTGTGGATAACCGAATTGGGCCTGTGGATAACTTGGTCCTGTTTGCGGCGTGTGATAGCGGCGTGTCGGGGCGCCGCCGGGCGGGATTCCGAGGGCTGAGAGGGAGGGCATGGGGGCGCGGAGTCGGCGCGGCCGCGCGGCGCGGGGCGATAGGGTGGAAGGTCTGAACCGGGCCGCCCGCGCCAGTGCCGAGGGAGCGCCGCGCCGGGGCCCGCAGCGGGCGAAACCACAGGTCAAAGCGGGAGCGAAGCGTGTCGAACCAGTACGTCCACCTGCATGTGCACACCGAGTACTCGATGCTCGACGGGGCTGCGAAACTCAAACCCCTGTTCGCAGAGGCGGAGCGGCTGGGCCAGCCCGCGATCGCGATGACCGACCACGGGAACATGTACGGCGGCTTCGCGTTCTACCAGCAGGCGAAGAAGACCGGTGTGAAGCCGATCCTCGGCATCGAGGCCTACATCGCGCCGCAGGACCGCTTCCACAAGAAGCCCGTGTTCTGGGGCGAGCCGTCCCAGCGCGGCGACGACCTCTCCGGTGGCGGCTCCTACACGCACATGACGATGGTCGCCAAGAACTCCACGGGCCTGCGGAACCTCTTCCGCATGTCGAGCCTCGCCTCCTTCGAGGGCTACTACTACAAGCCCCGTATGGACCGCGAGCTCATCGCCCAGCACGCCGACGGCATCGTCGCGACCACCGGCTGCCCCTCCGGCGAGGTGCAGACCCGCTTCCGCCTCGGCCAGACCCAGGAGGCCTACCAGGCCGCCTCCGACTACCGGGACATCTTCGGGGCCGAGAACTTCTTCCTCGAGATCATGGACCACAACAACCAGATCGACGTGCGCGTCAAGGACGAGCTGTACGAGCTGGGCCGCAAGATGAACATCAAGCCGCTGGTCACGAACGACTCCCACTTCGTGACCGAGGAGCAGAAGTCCACGCACGCCGCCCTGCTGTGCGTCCAGTCGGGCACCACCCTCGACGACCCGAAGCGGTTCAAGTTCGACGGCGAGGGCTACTTCCTGCGCTCAGCCGAGCAGATGTACGGCATCAAGACCGACGACCTGTGGCAGGAGGGCTGCCAGAACACGCTGCTCGTCGCCGAGATGGTCGAGTCGTACGACGAGATCTTCGCCGTCCAGGACCGGATGCCCGTCATCGACGTCCCCGAAGGCCACGACCAGGGCAGCTGGCTGCGCCATCTCGTGCTGGACGGCCTCAAGGACCGCTTCCCCGGCCAGGAGGTCCCCGCCGACTACCTCGCGCGCGCCGACCTCGAGCTGAACGTCATCATCAACGCCGGGTACCCGTCGTACTTCCTGGTCGTCGCCGACCTCATCAGCCACGCCCGCTCCATCGGCATCTACGTCGGCCCCGGCCGCGGCTCGGCCGCCGGTTCGCTCGTCGCGTACGCGATGAAGATCACGAACATCGACCCGATCGAGCACGGCCTCCTATTCGAGCGGTTCCTCAACCCCGAGCGCGTCTCGATGCCCGACATCGACATCGACTTCGACGACCGCCGCCGCGGCGAGATGATCACCTACGCGACCGAGAAGTACGGCAAGGAGTTCGTCGCCCAGGTCATCACGTTCGGCACGATCAAGACCAAGGCCGCGATCAAGGACGCCGCCCGCGTCCACCACGGCCAGCCCGGCTTCTCGATCGCCGAGCGCATCACCAAGGCCCTCCCGCCGCCGGTCGCGGCGACCGACATCCCGCTCTCGGGCATCCTCGACTCCGGGCACCCCCGGTACAAGGAGGCCGGCGAGGTCCGCACCCTCATCGAGAGCGACAACGAAGTCCGCACGATCTTCGACACCGCGCTGGGCCTGGAGGGCCTGATCCGCAACGCGGGCGTCCACGCGTGCGCGGTCATCCTCTCCTCGCAGCCGCTCATCGACTGCATCCCCATGTGGGCCAGGCCGGACGGGTCGATCATCACCGGCTGGGACTACCCGTCCTGCGAGGACATCGGCCTCCTGAAGATGGACTTCCTGGGCCTGCGGAACCTCACCGTCATCGGCGACGCGATCGAGGCGATCAAGCTCAACCGGGGCGTGGAGATCGACCTCGACACGCTCGCCACCGACGACCCGAAGGCGTACGAGCTGCTCGCGCGCGGCGACAGCCTCGGCGTGTTCCAGCTCGACGGCGCGGCCATGCGCGAGCTCCTCAAACGCATGCAGCCCACCGAGTTCAACGACATCATCGCCGTCAACGCCCTGTACCGGCCCGGCCCGATGGCCGCGAACTCTCACAACAACTACGCCGACCGCAAGAACAAGCGCCAGGAGGTCGTCCCGCTCCACCCGGAGCTCGGCGAGGCCCTGGAGGACATCCTCTCCGAGACGTACGGCCTGATCGTCTACCAAGAGCAGATCATGCGCATCGCCCAGAAGCTCGCGGGCTTCACGATGGGCCAGGCGGACATGCTCCGCAAGGCCATGGGTAAGAAGAAAGTCGACGTCCTGGAGAAGATGTACGCCGACTACGAGGCCGGCATGCTCGGCAACGGCTACTCGAAGGACTCGATCAAGACCCTGTGGGACATCATGCTGCCCTTCGCCGGGTACGCGTTCAACAAGTCGCACGCCGCCGGGTACGCCCTCGTCGGGTACTGGACCGCCTACCTGAAGGCGAACTACCCCGCCGAGTACATGTCCGCGCTGCTCACCTCCGTGGGCGACTCGAAGGACAAGGCCGCGATCTACCTGTCCGAGTGCCGCCGCATGGGCATCACGGTCATGCCGCCGGACGTCAACGAGTCGCGCCACATGTTCCACCCGGTCGGCAAGGACATCCGCTACGGCATGGGCGCGGTCCGCAATGTCGGAGCGAACGTCGTCGCCGGGATCATCGAGGCCCGCGAGGAGAAGGGCGCCTACGCCGACTTCAAGGACTTCCTGCAGAAGGTGCCCGCCCCGGTGTGCAACAAGCGCACCGTCGAGTCGCTGATCAAGGCGGGCGCGTTCGACTCGCTCGGGCACGCCCGGCGCGGCCTCGCCGAGGTGCACGAGAAGGCGATCGACGCGATGGTCTCCATCAAGAAGGAGGAGGCCCGCGGCCAGTTCGACCTGTTCGGCGGCATGATGGAGGACACGACCGAGACGCTCGGCGTCGACCTCACCATCGCCGACGACGAATGGGAGCGCCGCGACAAGCTCGCGTTCGAACGCGAGATGCTCGGCCTGTACGTCTCCGACCACCCGCTCAACGGCTTCGAGCGGCTCCTGTCGTCCAATGCGGACAGGCCGGTCGCCGCGCTCCACGGCGAGGAGATCGCCGACGGCGCGAACGTGCGCGTCGCGGGCATCCTCCAGAACGTCGCCAAGCGCGTCACCAAGCAGGGCAAGCTGTGGGCGTCGGCCACGCTCGAGGACCTGGCCGGGTCGATCGAGGTCCGGTTCTTCCCGAACACGTACGAGCTCGTCTCCGATTCGCTCGCGGACGACCTGGTGTGCTGCGTCAAAGGCAAGCTCGACCGCCGCGACGGCACCGCCCAGCTCATCGCCCAGGACCTGGCCGTCCTCGACACCTCGACCGGCCCGGAGGCGAACTCGGCGCCAATCACCTTGGCGCTCAGGGCGGCCGCGGTGAACCCGGACCTCATCGAGAAGCTCTCCGACACGTTCAAGACCCACCGCGGCGAAGCCCAGGTGCGCGTCCAGCTCGCGAACGGGCCGAAGACGACGCTGCTCGCACTGGGCGACCAGTGGCGGGTGCGGCCCTCGGTCGAGCTCTCGGCCGACCTCAAGGCGATCCTCGGCGTCGGCGCGCTCGTCGGATAAACGCATCGAAGGGCCCGGCCGCTGGAAAGCGGCCGGGCCCTTCGCATCTCGCCCACCGTCCGCGTCTCCGCTTACCTGCGCCAAGATGGACGCATGACCCCTGTCCACGAACTCGGCGCGGCCTCACCCACGCGGCGCCGGGCCGCCCTGCTGCGCTTCGCCACCGAGATCGGCGCCTGGACCGCCATCGGCACGGCGGTCGGCCAGGTCTCCGTACTGCTCGGGATCGCCGTGGTCCTCGCGGCGATCGCGCTCCCGACCGTCTACGCCACCCCCGGCGACAAGCCGCAGACGCTCATCCCCGTGCCCGGCTGGGCGACCATCGCGATCCTCGCCGCCACCATGGCGGGCGGTGTTTTCGCCGCCTGGATCGCCTGGCCCTGGTGGGGTGCGACCGCCTTGAGCGCCTTGACGATTGCCAGCGCCGTCGCGGAACTCCCGCGCTGGCGCTGGCTGCTCAGCGCGAAGGCGTGACACACCCGTCGGTGATTGGTGACGCGCGACTCATCTCTTTCGTGGGGTCCTGCGGTCACACTTTCGGCCGCTGTCTCGTCAATGCGGTGTAACTGACCAACCCGAAAGGAACACCGCGATGAGCACCTACCCCCGCATCGAGAACCCGGTCCAGCACCTCCCCGTCGTCGGCGAGATCGCCGCCGCTGTGAACAAGGTGAACGACGAGGGCGTCCTGCCCAAGCAGCTCGTCAACATCGTGCTGCTGCGCGTCGGCCAGATCCTCGGCAGCTCCTACTTCACCGCCCGCCAGCTCCTGGACGCCGAGGACACCCCCGAGCGACTCGGAGCGGTCGCGACCTGGCGTTCCGCGCCGTACTTCACCGACGCCGAACGGGCCGCGCTCTCCCTGGCCGAAGCCGTGCACACGCCGAACCCGAACGGCGAGCGCGTCACTGACGAGCTGGTCGACGCGGCCCGCGAGCACCTCAGCGACAAGGAGATCGTCGTCCTCATCGGCGTCCTCGGCCAGATCGGGTTCTTCACCCCCCTAGCGCTGATCGGCAACCCGAAGGTGGGTGTCTCTTTCGCTGAGCAGTGGCAGAAGTAGACGCAAACGGAAGCGGGGGGGGGGGCGGGGGGGGGGCGGGGGGGGGGGGGGGGGAGGGGGGGGGGGGGGGAGGGGGGGGGGGGGGGGGGGGGGGAGAGGGGGGAAAGAAGCGGGGAGGGGGGGGGGGGGGGGGGC
>NZ_JBVJHZ010000032.1:0-66730 GCF_055586545.1 Glycomyces sp. NPDC050141
ACACCCTCCTCCCCCCCCCCCCCCCCCCCCCCCCCCCCCTCCCCCCCCCGCCCCCCCCCCCCCCCCCCCCCCCCAAACCCCCCCCCCGGGACTTCGCTGATTGGTTCAGTTGTCGCGGGCGCCGCTCTTGAACGAGCGCAGCCGCAGGCTGTTGCCGACCACGAACACGCTCGAGAACGCCATCGCTGCCCCCGCCAGCATCGGGTTCAGCAGCCCCAGCGCGGCGAGCGGGATCGCCGCCACGTTGTATGCGAACGCCCAGAAAAGATTCCCCTTGATCGTGCCGAGCGTCTTGCGCGACAACCGGATCGCGTCTGCCGCCGACCGCAGGTCGCCGCGCACCAGCGTCAGGTCCGCGGCCTCGATCGCGACATCCGTCCCCGTGCCCATCGCCAGCCCGAGGTCGGCTTTCGCAAGCGCCGCCGCATCGTTCACGCCGTCGCCGACCATCGCCACGACCCGGCCCTCGGCCTGCAGCCGCGCCACCTGCTGGACCTTGTCCTCGGGCATGACCTCCGCGATGACCTCGTCGATCCCGACCTCAGCCGCGATCCGCTCGGCCACCACCCGGTTGTCGCCGGTCAGCAGCACCGGGGTCAGGCCCAGTGCCTTGAACTGCGCCACCGCCTCCGCGCTCGTCGGCTTCACCGTGTCCGCCACGATCAGCACGCCGCGCGCCTCGCCGTCCCAGCCGACCGCGACAGCGGTCTTGCCCTCGTCCTCAGCCGACGCCTTCGCCTCAGCCAGTTCAGGACTCAGCTCCAGCGACCAGTCGGAGAGCAGCGACTCACGGCCGACCACCGCGAGGTGGCCTTCCACGATCCCCTGGACGCCCTTGCCCTCGATGTTCTTGAAGTCCTCGACCTCGGGCAGCGCACCTTCAGCGGCAGCGAACTTCGCGATCGCCTGCGCGACAGGGTGTTCCGATGCGTGCTCCAGAGCGCCCGCGACCCGCAGCAGCTCGGCCCGGTCCGTGTTCTCCGCAGGAACGGCTTCGACCAGGGTCATCTTGCCGGTGGTCACGGTCCCGGTCTTGTCGAGCACGATCGTGTCGACGCGCCGCGTGGACTCCAGCACCTCCGGGCCCTTGATGAGGACGCCCATCTGCGCGCCCCGCCCGGTACCGACCAGCAGCGCGGTAGGCGTCGCCAGGCCGAGAGCGCAAGGGCACGCGATGATCAGCACCGCGACAGCCGCGGTGAAAGCGGCCGTAGCCGGGTACCCGGCCCCCAACCAGAAGCCGAGCGTCGCAACCGCAATCGCGATCACGATAGGCACGAAGATCCCCGAGACGCGGTCCGCAAGGCGCTGCACCTCGGCCTTCCCTGACTGCGCGTCCTCGACCAGTTTCGCCATGTGCGCGAGCTGCGTGTCGCTGCCGATCGCCGTGGCGCGCACGACGAGTCGGCCGCCAGCATTCACCGTGGCACCGGAAACGGAGTCCCCCGCGCCGACCTCGACCGGCACCGACTCGCCTGTCAACATCGAAGCGTCAACGGCCGAAGTGCCGGAGACGATCACGCCGTCGGTCGCAACCTTCTCGCCGGGCCGGACCACGAACTCATCCCCGACAGCCAACTGCCCGACAGGAATCCGGGTCTCGACACCACCACGCAGTACCGCGACGTCCTTGGCGCCCATGTGCAGCAAGGCCCGCAGCGCCGCGCCCGCCTGCCGCTTCGACCGCTTCTCGAAGTACCGCCCGGCCAGGATGAACATCGTGACCCCGGCGGCGACCTCGAGGTAGATGTTCCCGGCCCCGTCGGTCGGGGCGACGCTCAGCGTGAACGGGTGCGTCATGCCAGGCGTCCCGGCCGTGCCGAGGAACAGGGCGTACAGCGACCACACGAACGCGGCCAGCGTGCCGACCGACACCAGAGTGTCCATAGTGGCTGCCCCGTGGCGCAGGTTCACCCAGGCCGCCTTGTGGAACGGCCACGCCGCCCACAGCACGACCGGCGCCGCGAGCGCCAGCGAAGCCCACTGCCAGTACTCGAACTGCAGGGCCGGGATCATCGACATCGCGATGACCGGAAGCGACAGCACCACCGACCCGATGAGCCGCAGACGAAGGCTCGTCAGCTCAGGGTCCGGCTTTTCCTCGTCCTCAACCGCCTCAGGCTCGGGCGGCGCGGGGAGAACGGCCGTGTACCCGGTGGCCTCGACGACCGCGATCAGCGAGGCCGGATCGGTGCCCTCGGGGGCCTCGATCCGCGCCTTCTCGGTCGCGTAGTTGACGGTGGCGGTGACGCCCTCGACCTTGTTGAGCTTCTTCTCGATCCGCATGGCGCAGGAAGCGCAGGTCATCCCGCCGATTTCGAGTTCGATGCGGTCGACCGGACCTGTCGGCAGCGACGTGGTCATGTTGGTCATTCCTCTCTCTCGCAGCGGGGCCTAGTGGCCGTGGCCTTCGGATTCGGACTCGGAGGCGGCGTCCGGTTCCGGGGTGGGTTCGGTGTCCGCGTCGACCACGAAGGCCGCACTGTGGACCTGGCCGTCGACCTGGAAGTCGAAGTACAGGTAGTACCGGCCCGAAGTGGGCACATCGGTCGCGAAAGTGACCTCGGGACCGGAGATGTCACCAGCGGCGGGCGCTTCGCCCTCCGGGTGCACGTGGAGGTAGGCGAGGTCGCCTTCGCGAAGGGCCACAAGGTGACCGAATGCGCCGAGGTAGGGCTCAACGGTGGTCACCGGCTCGCCGTCGCGCGAGACCGAGGCCGTCAGCTCGGCCGTCGCCCCCGCGGTCAGGTCGCCTTCGAGCGTGACCGTGAACCCGTCGACCTCCGACACCAGTGAGGGCGCGGTCGCGATCTCGGGCCCGTAGTCGCCCGCGACCTCGATGGTCCGGGTGAGCGTGACGTCGAGTTCTTCGTCGACGTCGCCAGGGACGAAGTCGGCGTAGACGCGGTAGGAACCGGCGGCGTCCCAGGTCCAGGGGAGCGACCAGGTGCCGTCGGCGGCGAGTTCGGGGTGGACGTGCCGGAAGTGGGTGCCGTCCGCGCGCACGACGATGAGGTGAAGTTCCTTCTCGTGCGAGACCGTGTAGTCGGTCAGCGGCTCGCCATCAGACCCGGTGATCTGGAACGCCAGTTCACCGGCCGCGCCGACCTCGGCAGGTGCGGCGACCTCGCTGAGCAGGTAGCCGTCCTGCTCGATCGAGAGCCCGCGAACAGGGTTGGGTTCGGCGCTGTGGCCTTCGTCTTCGTGGCCGCCTGCCTGGTCGTTCCAGTCGTCGGCCGCGTCGTCGGGGGCGACGAGCGCGGCCGTGCCGAACGCGGCAGCGAACAGCACCGCGAGCCCGCCGCCGTACAGGCCGAGTCGTGTTCCGGTGTTCATAGCGATCCTCCCGGTCAGATGATACCCCCTTAGGGTATCTGCATAGCTCGTATTTTTACCCCCAGGGGGTATCCATGTCAACCCTGGGGGTAAATCGTGAGCCACGAGACAGGTGACCGCGCTGGTCAGCCGTCGCAGTCTCGGAGGCATTCCTGCCGGACGCGGACCGCTGCCTCCTCGATTTGGTCGCGCTGATCCGGCTTTGCCTTGTGCGGTGTTCCGAGTCGTGGTTATGGTGGAGATGACCGGTTCCAATGAGCGCGCACGACTGGTAAGAGGTATTTGCCGTGGGCGACTCAAGGGTCGGCAGCGACTTCGCCGAGCTGTCGCGCAGGATTCGGGCAGCTGGCCTCATGCGCCGCCGCCCCCGCTACTACGCGATCCGGTTCGCGCTCGTCGGCGGGGTGTTCGCGGCCTCCTGGGCGGCCTTCGTCCTGATCGGCGACACCTGGTTCCAGATGTTCATGGCCGTGTTCATGGCCATCGTGAGCGCCCAGGTGGCGCTGCTCGGCCACGATCTGGCGCACCGTCAGGTCTTCCGGGGCCGCGCCGACACCGAGCGGGCGGGTTGGTTCACCGGCAATCTCGCGAACGGCATGGGCTACGGCTGGTGGACTGACAAGCACAACCGCCACCACGCCAACCCGAACCACGAGGAACTCGACCCGGACGTCTCACCGGGCCTGTTCGTGTGGACGGAGCGTCAGGCGCGCACCGCCGAGGGCCTGAGCCGGTTCGTGATCAAGTACGAGGCAGCGCTGTTCTTCCCGGCCCTGCTCTTCGAGGGCTTCAACCTCAACTGGTCGGGCATCAGATCGGTCCTCACACCGGGCCTGAGGCACCGGGGCATGGAGGCGGCGCTGCTCGCGGTGCACTTCGCCGCGTATCTCTCTGCCGTGTTCCTGGTGCTCCCGCCGGGCAAGGCGATCGCGTTCATCGTGGTGCACAAGGCGGTCTGGGGCCTGTACATGGGATCGGTCTTCGCCCCCAACCACAAGGGCATGCCGACGTTCGCGGGCGACACCGAGCTGGACTATCTGCGCAAGCAGGTGCTGACTTCGCGGAACGTCAAGGGCGGCTGGCTGATGGAAGTCGCGCTCGGCGGCCTGAACCTCCAGATCGAGCACCATCTGTTCCCGGGTATGCCGTCGGTGCACTTGCATCAGGCCAGGCCGATCGTGCGCGAGTTCTGCGCCGAGAAGGGCATCCCCTACCACGAGACCGGTCTGATCGAGTCCTGGCGCGAGGCCCTTACCCAGTTGCACCGCAACGGCGAGTACCTGCGCACGGCTGTCCGGGGCGAGGCGAAACCCCGCCCTTGATACACGGTCGCCGTGGTCAAGCCGCGCGGTGGTGACCGGCGCTGCGCCTGATGAACGCGAAGACGATCGTGCCGATGAACAGCACGATGCCGGCGACGGCCAGCCAGAGCAGGCCCTCGATGGCGAACCCGATGATCGCGAGCAGGACCCAGGCGACGATCAAGATCCAAAGGACGGTAGCCATATCTCGATCGTATGCCCGTGAACAGGGCAAAGGACCCGAATATGAAGCAAATTCCCGTGCGGAGACGCCCCTGCGGCGGTCGTCTCGTCGGCGGGATGCGGGTCGCCCGCTCGATGAATTTTAAGTCAACCGCTTGACTTATCAAGATTTCCGCGCTTCAATTGGGGTGAAATCGTCGCCGAAGCCAAGGAGGCAGTGCAATGGTTCACGAGAGCACAGACGTGCTGAAATACCCGATCCCCAATGACGGCACCCTGGAGCCGCCCGCCGAGTGGGCGGAGCTTCGCGGGAAGTGCCCCGTCGCCCACGTGACCTTCCCCAGTGGAGACGCGGCTCGCCTGCTCACCCGCTACGAAGACGTCAAGGACCTGCTCGCGGACACCCGATTCGGTCGCGGCACCGGGCAGGACGCCGCCAGCGTCACCGAAGGCGAGCACGACCCGCTCAACAACTCCGACATGGCCATGGCCATCCCGCAGGAAGGCGAAGGCCACCTCGCCTGGCGCCGCCAGCTCAACAAGTGGTTCACCGCGAAGCAGATGGCGCGGCTGCGTCCACGTATCAGTGAGGTCGCCGAGCGCCTCATCGACGAGATGACCGCCAAGGGCGCCCCCGCGGACATCAAGGGGGACTTGGGCTTCCCGCTGCCCGTGTGGGTGATCTGCGAGATCCTCGGCGTCCCGGAAGAGGACCGCGACAAGTTCTCGTACTGGTCCGACACCCTGCTCAACATGACCCGCTACGACGGCTCGGAGATCCGGGCCGCGCAGACCGAGTTCTACACGTACCTGGCCGGGCACGTCGCCGCCAAGCGCGAGAACCCGGGCGAGGACCTGCTGTCGGAGCTGGCGAACGACCCCGAGTCCACCATGTCCGACGCGACGCTCATCGCCACCGGCCAGGGCCTCCTGGTCGCCGGGCACGAGACCACCGCCAACATGATCGGCAAGATGATGGCGATGCTCCTCGCCGACCGCAGCCGCTGGGAGGCGCTGCTGGCAGACCCGAAGCTGATCCGGTCCGCCGTCGAGGAGGCGCTGCGGCTCGACGTCAACGCCGGGTTCGGCATGATCCGCTACATCGACCAGGAAATCGCGATCGCAGGTGTCCAGATCACTCCGGGAACCACGGTCGTATGTTCGATGGCCGCCGCCAACCGCGACGAGAGCGCGTTCGCGAACGCGGCCGAGATGGACCTCTCTCGGACCCCGAACGCGCACTTGGCATTCGGGGCCGGGCTGCACTCGTGCCTCGGGCAGTCGCTCGCGCGCACCGAACTGCAGGTCACGCTCGAAGTGCTGCTGCGCAAGCTCCCCACGCTGGAGCTCGCCGTGCCGGAAGGCGACCTGAAGAAGGTCGAAGGCCTGCTCGTCGGCGGATTGGTCGCAGTCCCGGTTAGATGGTGACATGAACGCAACGAGCACCAAGCGCACCGACCGCGTCGCGGCCACCCGCGACGCCATCATCAACGCCGCCGAGCGGCTGTTCGCCGAGCAGGGCGTGCAGGCCGTCTCGAACCGCCAGATCAGTGAAGCCGCCGGTCAGGGCAACAATGCCGCCGTCGGCTACCACTTCGGCGGGAAGGCGGACCTGATCCGCGAGATCGTGCGCAGGCACGTGGAGCGGATGGAACCGCTGCGAGAACGCATGTACGAGGCGATCAAGGACTCGAAGGATCTGCGGGACTGGGTCGAATGCCTGGTCGTGCCGGTCTTCGAGCACTACGACACGCTCGGCCGGCCGTCCTGGTTCGCGCGGTTCGCCGCGCAGGTGCAGTTCGACCCGCAGCTGCGGTCCATTGTCGAGGACGAGGCTTTGCGGGCCGAGTCGCTGGACCGTACGGTCGAGGGGCTCAGCCGGTACATGCCCGCGCTGCCTGAAGACGTTGTGGCCGAACGGTTCCGGATGATGCAGATGCTCATGGTGCTCACCCCCGCCTCGCGAGAGGCGTCGATGGCCAAGGGGGAGCCGGTGTACGGCTCCTCCTGGCGCGAAGCCGGGGGCGCGCTGGTCGACGCGATCGTCGGCCTGCTCCAGGCCCCGCACAACACCCAGGAAACACAGCAGGAATGAGCAAGGAGAACACCATGAAGGTCACCGTTTACGAGGACAAATGCTGCGGCGCCGGCTCCTGCGTCATGGCCGCGCCGGACGTCTTCGACCAGCGCGACGAGGACGGGATCGTGGTCCTGCTCGAGGAGTCGCCCGGTGAGGACCAGTTCGAGGCGGTCCGCGAGGCCGCCAGCATCTGCCCGGCGCTCGCGATCGAGCTGAGCGAGGCGAAGTGAACAGCGTGCTCGTGGTCGGGGCCTCGGCCGCCGGCCTCGCCACCGCTGAGGCGCTGCGCCGCAAAGGCTTCGACGGCCGCGTGACGCTGCTCGGGGCCGAGGCGCACCTTCCCTACGACCGTCCGCCGCTGTCGAAGCAGGTCCTCAGCGGCGACTGGGAACCGGAGCGGGCCCGTCTGCGGCCCGAATCCATGTTGTCTGATCTGGACATCGAGCTGGCGCTCGGCGAGGCGGCCGTGAGCCTCGACGCCGGGAAGCGCCTGGTCAAGACCGAGCGCGGGCGCGAGATCGGCGCCGACGCGATCGTCATTGCCACCGGGATCCGGCCCCGTGCCTTCCCCGGGAGCACCGGGCTCGCCGGTGTGCATCTGCTGCGCACCTTGGAGGATGCGGCGCTGCTGCGTGCTGAGCTCTCGGAGTCGGGTCGGCTCGTGGTCGTCGGCGACGGGGTGCTCGGGGCCGAGATCGCCGCTACCGCAACAAAGCTGTGCAGCAGCGTGACGCTCGTCGGGCCGCAGGCCGCTCCGATGGAGATGCAGCTCGGCGGCGAGGTGGCCAAAGCGCTTGCGGCGCTGCATGTCGAGCAGGGCGTCGACCTTCGCCCGGGTGTCGGCGTGGACGGCCTGGTGGAGTCGGGCGGGCGCGTGAGCGGCGTCCGGCTCGAGACCGGCGAGGTGCTGGCGGCGGACGCCGTGGTCGTCTCGATCGGGTCGGTGCCGATGACCGAATGGCTGGCCGGGTCCGGTCTGCGCATCGAGAACGGCGTCGTGTGCGACTCGCAGTGCCTTGCGGCCGAGGGGATCTGGGCTGTGGGCGATGTGGCCCGGTGGGACCACGTCGGGCTCGGGCGGTCGCTGCGGCTGGAGAACCGCACGAACGCGACCGAGCAGGCCGGAGTCGTCGCAGCGAACATCCTCGGCGAGGGGCTGCCGTACGCGCCGGTTCCGTATTTCTGGACCGACCAGTTCAACGTGAAGATCCAGGTGTACGGCCTGCCGAGCGTCCAGGCCGGGACCGAGGTCGTCGAGGGCGACCCGGCTGACGGCCGGTTCGTGCTGCGCTGCAGCGAGAACGGCCGCGTGAGCGCGGTGATCGGCTGGAACATGCCGAAGCAGTCGCGGTTGCGGCGCGCGGAAGTCGTCGCCGCGTACGCCTAGCGCGCTCCAGGTGCCCCCGGATGCCGCCCGCCCTTGCCCTGCCGACACCCAAGAGAGGCAAGCAATATGACCGACACCGAAATCCCCGCCTATCCGATGGAGCGGGCCGCGAAATGCCCGTTCAACCCGCCGCCGCAGCTGCAGGCGCTGCAGGCACAGACGCCGATCGCGCGGGTGCGGCTCGCCGACGGGACCACGCCTTGGCTGGTCACCGGGTACGCCGACCAGAAGCAGGTGCTCTCCGACCCGCGCGTCTCGGCCGACGCGAACCGTCCCGGCTACCCGATCGGGCGCGAAGGCGGCGACCAGTACGAGAGCGAGAAGCCGCCTGCCGAGGAGGCGAAGGGCCCGAGCATCGGGTTCATCCTCATGGACGACCCCGAGCATGCTCGGTTGCGGCGCATGGTGACCGCGCCGTTCATGGTGAAGCGGATCGAGGCTATGCGCCCGGCCGTGCAGAAGATCGTCGACGACCTGCTCGACGAGATGCTGGCCGGGCCGAAGCCGGTGGACCTGGTGGAGGCGTTCGCGCTGCCGGTGCCGTCGCTCGTGATCTCCGAGCTGCTGGGCGTGCCGTACGGCGACCACGAGTTCTTCCAGGAGCAGAGCAAGGTCATCATCAACCGGTTCACGACCGATGCTGCGCGGCGGGGCGCGATGGGCGCGCTCGTCGGGTACCTCGCGAAGCTCATGGGCGAGAAGATGAAAGCGCCCGGTGAGGATCTTCTGTCGGGGCTCGTGCCGCGCATCGAGGGCGGCGAGATCAGCGTCGTCGACGCGGCGCAGATCGGGATGCTGCTGCTCATCGCCGGGCACGAGACGACCGCGAACATGATCGCGCTCGGGACGCTCGCGCTGCTCGAACACCCTGACCAGCTGAAACTGCTGCAGGAGACGGACGACCCGAAACTCATCGCGAGCGCTTCCGAAGAGCTGCTTCGGTTCCTGCACATCACCCATAACGGGCGGCGGCGGGTTGCGTTGGAGGACTTCGAGATCGGCGGCCAGGTCGTCCGGGCCGGCGAGGGCCTGATCATGGCGAACGACATCGGGAACCGCGACCCGCGCGTGTTCGACGAGCCGGACCGGCTCGACCTCGCGCGCGAGGCGCGGAACCATGTGGCGTTCGGGTTCGGGGTGCACCAGTGCCTCGGGCAGCCGCTCGCGCGAATGGAGCTGCAGGTCGTGTACGGGACGCTGTACAAGCGGATTCCGACGCTCGCGCTCGCCGGGGACATCGCGGACGTGCCGTTCAAGCACGACGCTTCGGTGTACGGCGTGTACGAGTTGCCGGTGACCTGGTAAAACGGGGTCGGGTCGCCGCCGGAAGGCGGCGGCCCGGAGCGAGTTCGGTTGACAAAGTTTGGCGACACAACTTAATCTTGGGCTTCCGCGCTGATCGAGGGAGCACAGTGAACCGACCTGCCGTGTCCGGGGCCGAGTATCCGATCGTCTCCGGGTTCCACCCGGACCCGTCGATCTGCCGCGTCGGCGACGACTACTACCTCGCCCACTCCAGCTTCGAGTACTTCCCCGGCGCACCGATATTCCACAGCCGCGACCTCGTGCACTGGAAGCAGATCGGCAACATCCTCGACCGCCGCAGCCAATTCGTCCCCGGCGGCGGCACCGCCTCCGGCGGGATCTACGGCCCCACCCTCCGCCACCACGGCGGCCGCTTCTACTACATCACCACCAACGTCTACGACTCCCGCGGCCAGCTCATCGTCTCCGCCGACGACCCCGCAGGCGACTGGAGCGACCCCGTCTTCGTCCCCGCCGCCAACGGCATCGACCCCGACCTCTGCTGGGGCGACGACGGCGAGTGCTACCTGACCTGGACCGGCCGCACCGAATCCGGCCTCGAAGGCATCCTCCAAGCCCGCCTCGACCTCGCCACCGGCGAGTTCATCGGCGACCCCTACCTCGTCTGGCAGGGCACCGGCCTCGCCGCATGCGAAGCGCCCCATATGTACCGGATCGGCGACTACTGGTACCTCATGCTCGCCGAGGGCGGCACCGAACGCGGCCACAGCGTCACCATCGCCCGCGCCGAAAACCTGCAAGGCCCGTGGGAGGCCTGCCCCGCCAACCCCGTCTTCACCCACCGCTCGACCGCGCTCCCGGTCCAGAACACCGGCCACGCCGACCTCATTGAGACCGCCACCGGCGAATGGGCCGTCGTCTACCTCGCGGTCCGCCCGGGCGGGTTCACGCCGCAGTTCCACGTGCTCGGCCGCGAGACGTTCCTCGCCGGGGTCGAGTGGGTCGACGGCTGGCCCGTCTTCGACGAGAGCCGCTACTCCTTCACCCCCGACGACACCACCTTTGTTGACGACTTCGCCTCGGAGACTTTGGATCTGCGCTGGGTCGCGCCGTCGAGCGAACCCGAAGCGATCGCTACCGCCCGCGGCAATGGCCTCGACCTGCGCGACCCGGACGACGGCTCCCCCGGTCTGCTGTGCATCCGCGTGAAGGACCACCGCTGGAGCGCCGAAGCCGAGTTCGAAGGCGACGGCCGCTTCGTGCTCTGGCTCGACAAGCGCCACTGGTACGGACTGGCTAGCGAGAACGGTGTGGTCCGGGCGCAGGCGCGCATCGGCGGCGTCACCGCCGAACTCGGCTCAGCCCCCGCGCCGGAGGGCCCGGTCGTGCTGCGCCTCGACGCGGTCGACCCGCAGGCCGACGAGATGTGCGCCTACGGCCCCGACGACATCGTGCTGTCCTTCAAGGGCGGCAACGACTTCACGGAGCTGGGCAGGCTCGACGGACGCTACCTCTCCACGGAGGTCGCGACCGGCTTCACCGGCCGGATGCTCGGCGTCGGAGCAGCTGGCAGCGACTCGCGGGTGCGCGAGTTCCGGTACACGCCGACGTCATCCGAGGAGTAACGCTCAGTCCGTACTGCGGATGACGACGACCGGGCAGCTCGCGTGGCTGACGCAGTAGTGGCTCACCGAGCCGATCAGCGTCCCCACGAAACCGCCGTGCCCTCGGCTGCCCACCACCAGCAGGTCCGCGCCCTCGGCCATGTCGATGAGCGACTTGGCCGGGTGGCCGCCCACGGTGTGGTGCTCGATCTCGACGTCCCGCCTCCCGCCGAGCACGCCGTTGACCGCCGCTTCGAGCGACTGCCTCGCGGAGTTGTCGAACTCCTCGCCGCCGGGCAGGACCATCATGCCGCTGCCGTACATGGTCGGCACTTCCCACGCCTGCACGGCCTCGACCTTCGCGCCCGTGCGCCGCGCCTGCTCGACAGCCCACTCGAGGGCCTTGATCGAGGGCCCGGAGCCGTCGACGCCGACGACGATGCGCTCCTGCCGCTCCATCTGCTCGTCCATGTCCCCTCCTAGGAGCCGGTCCGAGCTCCAGGAATACCCGCTCAGACGCCCGTCGAACCCTCCCCGGAAACGCGAAACGCCCGGGCGGGACCGGGCGTTTCACGTGGTCAGTGGGCGCTTAGTCGTCCTTGCCGCCGGGCTGGGTGATGCGGATGTGGTTGCCGAACGGGTCGCGCAGCGCGCAGTCGATCCCGTACGGCTGCTCGACCGGCTCCTCGGTGAACTCGACGCCGAGGTCCTTGAGCCGCTTGTACGTGCCGCGGCAGTCGTCGGTGTTGAGGATGGTCGCGCCGAGCGCGCCCTTCGTGAGCAGGTCGCGGACCTGGGCGGCGATCTCCTCGCTCTTCGAGGGCGGGCCGGGCACCTCGAGGTGGAGGTGGCGCTCGGGGTCCTCCGGCAGCGCGATCGTGAGCCAGCGCATGAAACCCAGGTCGGCGTCGGTCGTGACCTGGAAGCCGAGCTTGCCGACATAGAAGTCGAGCGCTTCGTCCTGGTCGAGGACGTACACCGTGTGAATGCTGATTCCTGTGAACATGCCCCCAGCCTATGGGCGCGGGCGGCCTGCGGGCTTATCCGAAACTGCTCAGTCAGCCGCCGGGTCTGGTCCAGCTCTTGACGAAGCAGACCGGGGCTTTGAGCGGGACCGCCTGCGCCCTGTACAGGGTGGGGGAGCGGCCGATGAGCGCGCTGAACGTGCGGGAGAAGGTGCCGAGCGAGTCGAAGCCGACCGCGAGCGCGGTCTCGGTAACGGTGCGGTCGGTGTCGCGGAGCATCGCGCAGGCGCGTTCGATGCGGCGCCGCTGGAGGTAGCGGTGCGGGGTCTCCCCGAACGTGTCGCGGAACTGGCGGCTGAAGTGCGCGGGCGACATGAGGGCGACGCGCGCGAGGGCGGGCACGTCGAGCGGTTTCGCGAAGTCGCGGTCCATCGCGTCGCGGGCGCGCAGGAGCCGCCGGTTCTGGTCCTCCGCTGGGGTCTTCACGGCATCCTCCGAGGTCACGTGCGTGTATGCCGATGATCGCACGGGTGGAGGCACGTCACATCCGGGGATGAGCACACAGTATTGAAAACGAGTTCCGTTATCTTTGTCGAATCCGACTGCCCTCCGGCGCTCCCCGGCGCCGCCCCTGCCCCGGTGAGGTCCCTTGCGCACCATACGGTCCTTCGCGGCGCAGCCGCTCCCCGTGCGGCTGCTGCTGGTGAACCAGCTCGGCGTCAACCTCGGCTTCTACATGGTCATCCCCTACCTGGCGGTGCACCTCGAAGCGTCCGCCGGGATGTCGCTAGCGGCGATCGGCGTGGTGCTCGGGGTGCGGAACCTCGCCCAGCAGGGGCTGTTCCTGATCGGCGGCACGGCCTCGGACCGGCTCGGCCCGCGCGGAGTCATCATCGCCGGATGCCTCATGCGCGCCTTCGGGTTCGGGCTCTTCGCGCTCACGCCGAGCCTGCCGGTGCTCATCGCCGCGTCGGTCGTGAGCGGCGTGGCCGGGGCGCTGTTCAACCCGGCGGTGCGCGCGTACGTCGCCGAGGCGGCGGGGGAGCGGCGGGCCGAGGCGTTCGCGCTGTTCAACCTGTTCGCCAACACCGGGATGTGCCTCGGGCCGGTGGTCGGGAGCGCGCTGGTGGTCGTCGACTTCCGCTTGGGCGCCTTGGTGTCGGCGCTCGTGTTCCTGGGCCTGGCGGTCGCGCAGATGCTGGCCCTGCCGCCACACGGGGCGGCGAAGGCCGCGACGACGGTGCTCGGCGGGTGGCGGGAAGCGTTCGCGGACAAGGGGTTCCTGGCGTTCACACTCGCCACGGCCGCGCTGTTCGCGCTGCAGAACCAGCTGTACCTGCTGCTGCCGAAGGCGGCCGTCGACGCGACCGGCACGGACTGGGCCACGGCTGCGGTGTTCGGCGCTTCGACCGTGGCGACGCTCGGGCTGCAGGTGCGCAGCACCGAGTGGTGCCAGCGCCATCTGAGCCGGGCGGCGGCGATCGCGGCGGGCATGGCGCTGATCGGCGCGGCGTTCCTGCCGCCGGTGCTGCTGCCCGCGAGCGAGCCGGGGCCGCATTTCGCGGCGGTGCTCGTGTCGGCGCTGCTCTTGTCGATCGGGGTGATGGTCGCGCAGCCGTTCGTCATGGAGCTCATCCCCGGCTATGCGCCGCAAGGGCTCACGGGCACGTACTTCGGCGTCTACTACCTCCTCTCCGGCATCGCGGCCGCGCTCGGGACGAGCGCGGTCGGCCTCGTCGCCGACGTCGCGGGCGACCGCGCCCCCTGGGCGTCATGGGCGTGCTGCGCCCTGCTCGGGCTCGCCTCGGCGGGCGCGGTGGCCGCCATGCGCGGCTCCCGATCCCTCGCGGCGGCGGCCCAGCCGGGCGCCAGCGCCTCGCGTTCGGCGTCGCCGCCCTCCTCTCCCGAAACCGCGCAGACCTCTTGAACCGCAACCACTAAGGAACCGCTATGACCAGCCCATCGAACACCTCGCCCGTCACCCCTGCGACCCCTCACCTGAGCCGCCGTACCGTTCTCGGCGCCGCCGGTCTCGCCGTCGGGGCCTCTGGGGCCGTACTCACCGCGTGCAGCTCCGACTCCGGGACCGCAGGGACCGAACCGAAGTCAGGCGGCACCCTCCGGGCGGCCTTCGCCGGGGGCGGCGCGGACGAGACCATCGACCCGCACCGCGTCAACCTCTTCGCCGACGCCGCCCGCGCCAAAGCCGTGTACGACAAGCTCGCCGACCTCGGCTCCGACATGGCGGCCGTGCCGCGCCTCGCCGAGTCCTGGTCCTCCGACCCCGACCTCACGGTGTGGACCGTGAAGCTCCGCGAAGCGGTCTTCCACGACGGCGGCCCCGTGCGCGCGGCCGACGTCCTCTACAGCTACCGGCGCATCGCGAACCCCGAGGAGACCTTCCGCGCCAAGCAGGACCTCGCCCCCATCGACCTCGAAGCCAGCAGGGCCGTCGACGACCTGACCGTCGAGTTCGTCCTGCACTACCCCCTCGCCGAGTTCCCGAACTCCCTCTCTGCCTTCGGTGCCTACATCGTCCCCGAAGGGTCCGACACTTTCGACGCACCCGTCGGCTCGGGCCCGTTCAAGTTCACCTCGTTCACCCCCGGCAGCGAGTTCACCGCCGACCGGTTCGACGGCTACTGGGACGGCGCGCCGAAACTCGACCGGCTCCAGATCGTCGTCGCCGACGAGGAGTCCGCGCGCATCAACGCCCTCCTCGGCGGCCAGGTCGAGTACGCCCACGACCTCTCCGCGACGACCGCCCGCGCCAACGAGGCCAACGACGCCGTCGACCTCGTCTCCTCCCCGGGCTCGAACATGCTCGGCTTCGCCATGAAGACCGAACGCGCCCCCTTCGACGACCCCCAAGTGCGCCAAGCGATGTTCCTGCTCTGCGACCGCGATGAACTCGTCGAGTCCGTGCTCTCCGGGCGCGGGCAGGTCGGCAACGACCTGTACGGCCTCGGCTTCGCGCACTACGCCGCCGACATCCCCCAGCGCGAACGCGACCTCGAGACCGCCAAGACCCTCCTCGCCGCCGCCGGGGTCCAGAGCATCACGCTCGACACCGCCGACGTCGGCTCCGGGTTCACCGAGGCCGCCCAGATCTTCGCCGAACAGGTGCGCGAGGCCGGGATCGAGGTCGAGATCAACGAACGCAACGCCGACACCTACTGGGCCGACGTGCTCACCGAAGGCCAGATCGCCTCCTACCGGTCCGGCGCCATGCCCATCGCCTCGCACCTCTCGCAGCGCCTCCTCACCGAGTCGCCCACCAACCTCACCCAGTGGCACCACGCCGACTTCGACGAAATGTACCTCCAGCTCCAGTCCACAGCGGACGAAGCCGACCGCGAGGTCCTGTACCGGCAGATCCAGCAGCGCCTCCACGACGAGGGCGGCTACCTCGTCTGGGGATTCGCCGACTGGATCGTCGGCACCCTCCCCGGCGTGCACGGCGTCGAGCAGGCCCCCGCGAACACCCTCGGCTGGGCCCGCTTCGACAAGGTCTGGATGGACTAGTGCTCGCCTACGCGGCCAAGCGGATCGGCCTCGGCGCGCTCCAGGTGCTCGCCGTCGCGGTCCTCGCGTTCGCGCTCGTCGAACTGCTCCCCGGCGACGCGGCCGTCGCGCTCGCCGGGGACCAGCCCGACCCCGCGAACATCGCCCGCATCCGCGAGCAGATGCACCTCGACGAACCGGCGCTCGCGAGGCTCGGCGACTGGCTCGCCGGCATCCTCACCGGGGACTTCGGCGCGTCGCTCGTCTCGGGCCGCCCGGTCGCGGGCCTCCTCGCGACCGCGCTCGAACCGACGCTCATCCTCGCCGGGCTGACGCTGATCCTGCTGCTGCCCTTGTCGATCGGCCTCGGCGTCGCCGCGGCGCGGCGGCAGGGGCGCTGGCCGGACCGGCTCGTCACGACGTTCACCGTCGGCCTGTACTCGGTCCCGGAGTTCGCGCTCGGGGTGCTGCTGGTGAGCGTGTTCGCGATCGGCCTCGCGTGGCTGCCGCCGACGGCGGTAGGGGTGCCGTCGCTGCTGGCCGAGCCCGCGGTCCTGGTACTGCCCCTGCTGGTGCTGCTGGCGCGGCCGATCTGCTCGATCGCGCGGCTCGTCCGGGCCGGGATGATCGAGGCGCTCGGCTCCGAGTACGTCGCCCACGTGCGGCGCGCGGGCGTCCCGGAGCGGCGGGTCGTGTTCGCGCACGCCCTGCCGAACGCGGTCACCCCGGCGGTAGCGCAGATCGCCCGCACGGCCGACTGGCTGCTCGGGGGCGTGATCGTCGTCGAGAGCGTCTTCGTGATCCCCGGGCTGGGGACGGCGCTGGTGGACGCGGTCAACGCCCGCGACCTGCCTGTGGTGCAAGGGATCGCGGTCGTGTTCGGTACGACGACTGTGCTCGTGAACCTCGCGGCCGACCTGGTCGCGTTCCGGCTCGCCCCGAGACTGGAGGTCGCACGATGAGGTCCCGCCTCGAACGCGTCGCGCTCATCGCGCTGCTCGCGCTGCCGCTCGGGATCGCGCTCGCCGGGCCGTTCATTCCGGTCGCCGACACCGGGCGCACGCAGCCGTTCGACCCGGCCGTGCCCTGGCCCGGGACCGACTACCTCGGGTCGAGCGTGCTCGACGGGGTCCTCGACGGCGGGTGGGGCATCGTCGTCACCGCCGTCGCCGCGACCGCCCTCGCGTTCCTCGTCGGCCTCCCGGTCGGCCTGGTCGCGGCCGCGACCCGCCACCGCTGGCTCGACGAGATCCTCATGCGCCCCTTCGACCTCCTCCTCGCCCTCCCGTCCCTGCTGCTCATGCTGCTGCTCGCTTCCATCGCCCCGCCCACGGCATGGATGCTCGTCCTCATCGTCGCGCTCGTGAACCTCCCGGACATCGCCCGCATCGTGCGCGCCGCCGCCCTCGAAGCGGCGCACCGGCCCGCTGTCGAAGCCCTTTGGCTGCAGGGCGAATCCTGGTGGCGCATCTCGATCGGGTACATCGGTCGGTCGATCCTGCCGACCGTGGCCGCCGATGCCGGGGTGCGGCTCGTCGGCGCGTTCTACCTCGTGGCCGCCGCGAGCTTCCTCGGCGTCGGCGCGGGCCCTGAAGCGAGCGACTGGGCTGTCATGGTCGACGCCAACCGGGGCGGGATCTTCCTGTCCCCCTGGGGCGTCGTGCTCCCGGCCGCGCTCCTCGTCGCCCTCTCGGTCGGCCTGAATCTCCTGTTCGACAGGCTCCTCTCCCGAAAGGCCCCCGCATGACCGTGCACGTGACCGGCCTCCGCGCCGAAGCCGCCGGGAAGACCCTCGTCGCTGACGTGGACTTCTCGGTCGACGCCGGGCGCGTCCTCGCCATCGTGGGGGCCTCCGGCTCCGGCAAGACCACGATCGGGTCGGCGCTGCTCGGCGCGGTGAAGCGCGGCGTCGAGGTGAAGGGCACGGTCGAGGTCGCCGGGGTTGACGTCTTGCGTTGCGCGCCAGGCGAAGTGCCCGCCGCGTACCTGCCGCAGCATCCGGCGGCGGTGCTCAATCCGGTCCGCCGCATCGGCGGTGTGCTCACCGAGATCGCGAACGCCAACGGCGCCGATGCCGCCGAGCGCATCGCCGACGCCATGCGCCGCGGTGGCGGGGCGGCGGCGCCGCCCGGGGCGCCCGCGCGTAGGGCGTGCCCCTTCCCACCCGCATCCGCCTCCGACCAACCGAAAAGGACCACACTCCCACACGGGTCCGACAATCGGGCGTTTTCCCAGGTGGACCGCGTTGACGACGCCCGGCGGCGGGCTGGGGCGGACCGCATTGCCGACGCGATGCGGCGGGTCGGGCTCGACGATCCCGTGTTCTTGCGCCGGTTCCCACACCAGCTTTCCGGCGGGCAGCAGCAGCGGCTCGTCCTCGCCCAGGCGTTCCTGTGCGATGCGCGGCTCCTCGTCGCCGACGAACCCACCACCGGCCAGGACCTCGGCAACCGCGACCGCATCGCCGCCGAACTGCGCCTCGCCGCCCAGAACGGTCTGGCCGTCGTCCTCCTCAGCCACGACCTCGAACTCGTCGAAGCCGTCGCCGACGACCTCCTCGTCCTCGACGGCGGCCGCGTCGTCGAACGCGGCGCCGCCGAGCGGGTCCTCGCCGAGCCCGGCCACGACTACACGCGGCGCCTGCTCGCCGCCCGGAACCCCGGACCCGCCCCGGCCGTCGGTGCGGAGGCCCCGATCCGCATTGCAGGCCGGGGCCTCCAAGTCGTCGTCGGCCGCCGCACCCGCCTCCTCGACGGCGTCGACTTCGAAGCCCGCCAAGGCGAATGCCTCGCCGTCCTCGGCGCCTCCGGCTCCGGGAAGACCACGCTCGCCCGCACCGTCGCCGGGCTCCAGCAGGCCAGCGCAGGGACCCTCCACCTCGACGGCGAGCCGCTTCCCGTGCGCGGCAGGCGGCGCAGCCGGGCCGAACGCGCCCGCGTCCAGTACGTCTTCCAGGACGCCCGCGCCTCCTTCGACGAGCACCGCGCCATCGCCGCACAGGTCGCCCGCAGCGCCGTCCGCCTCCGCGGCCTCCCCGTCGACCAGGCCCGCGCCGCCGCCGCCCGAGCCCTCGCCGAAGTCGGACTCGACGCCGAGACCGCGGGCCGCCGCCGCGACCGGCTCTCCGGCGGGCAGCTCCAGCGCGCCGCGCTCGCCCGCGCCCTCGCCGCCGGACCGGACGTCCTCGTCTGCGACGAGATCACCTCCGGCCTCGACGCCCTCACCAGGAAAGGCGTCCTCGACCTGCTCGCCGCCCTCAAGACCGGCGGGCTGACGATCCTCCTCATCACCCACGAACCGGCCGTCGCCGAACACCTCGCCGACCGCATCCTGCGCGTCAAGGACGGCACGGCGGTCCCCGGCTGAGCCGCGGGCGGGCTTCGCCGAATCCGAGTTCTTGTCTGCTTTGCGGCGATATATTCAGGGATCCAGTGCCCTCATCGGCCTCGACGGCCCGACCTGCGAGGACTCCATGGCCCAACCCGCGAACGCGATCGAGACCCCGCGCACCGCGAAACTCGCCTTCTGGACGCTGACCTCCATGGTCGTCGGCTCCATGGTCGGCGCGGGCGTGTTCTCCCTCCCCGCCCGGTTCGCGCAGGAGACCGGCGTCGCCGGGGCGGTCATCTCGTGGGCCGTCGCGGGCAGCGGCATGCTCATGCTCGCGTTCGTGTTCCAGAACCTCGCGATCCGCCGCCCCGACCTCGACGCCGGTGTCTACGCCTACGCGAAGGCCGGATTCGGCGAGTACCCCGGCTTCTTCTCCGCGTTCGGCTACTGGGCCAGCGCCTGCGTCGGCAACGTGACGTACTGGGTGCTCATCATGTCGACGGCGGGCGCGCTCGTGCCCGCCCTCGGCGAGGGCGACACGGTCCTGGCGATCGTGCTCTCCTCGGCGGGCCTGTGGGGGTTCTTCCTGCTCATCAAGCAGGGCGTGAAGGAAGCGGCCGCGATCAACCGGGTCGTCACGGTCGCGAAGCTCATCCCCATCGGCGTGTTCGTCATCCTCGCGCTGTTCTTCTTCAAGCCCTCGGTGTTCGCCGGGAACTTCGGCGGCGCCGACTACGCCGGGTCGCTGTTCAGCCAGGTCAGGGGGACGATGCTGGCGACGGTGTTCGTGTTCCTCGGCGTCGAGGGCGCCTCGGTGTACTCGCGGCACGCCAAGCGCCGAGAGGACGTCGGGCGGGCGACGATCACCGGTTTCCTGTCCGTGTTCGCGGTCTTCGCGTCGGTCACGATCGTGTCGTACGGGATCATGCCGATGGAGGAGATCGCCGAGCTGCGCCAGCCGTCCATGGCCGGGGTTCTCGAAGCCGCCGTCGGCACGTGGGGCATGGTGTTCGTCTCGATCGGCCTGGTCGTCTCCGTGCTCGGCGCGTACCTGGCGTGGACGCTCATGGCCGCCGAGGTCCTGTTCGTGGCCGCGAAGGACAAGGACATGCCGCGGTTCCTCGGCCGCGCGACGAAAGCCGACGTGCCCGTCCCGGCCCTGGTCCTGACGACCGCGCTCAGCCAGATCGTCCTGGTCATCACGTACTTCTCCGACGACGCGTTCAACTTCGCGCTCGACCTCACCTCAGCCTTGTCGCTCATCCCGTTCCTGCTCGCGGCCCTGTTCGCGGTCAAGGTCGCGGCCGGGCGCGACGGCCTGCTCGAACGCGGCTCCTCGAAGGAGATGACGGTGGCGGTCCTGGCGGTCCTCTACACGGCGTTCCTGCTGTTCGCGGCCGGTCTGGAGTTCCTGCTCGTGTCGTTCATCGTCTACGCCCCCGCGACGATTCTGTTCGTCATGGCCCGCCGCGAGCAGGGCCGCCGCCTGTTCAGTCCCGGCGAGGCCGTCCTGCTGGCGGTCTCGGTCGCGGGCGCCGTCCTCGGCGTCGTCGCGCTCGCACTCGGGTGGATCGACATTTGAGAACGCAGAGCTAAAGGGGTGCAGTCATGTCCGATGTCCAGTCGTACGGCGTCCATTCCGAGGTCGGCAGGCTCCGGAAGGTCCTGGTGTGCGCGCCGGGGCTCGCGCACCGGCGCCTGACGCCCACGAACGCCGACGGGCTGCTGTTCGACGACGTCATGTGGGTCGAGAACGCGCAGCGCGACCACGCCGAGTTCGTGGAGCACATGCGCAGCCGCGGCGTCGAGGTCGTCGAGCTGCACGACCTCCTGTCGCAGACCATGGCGGACAAGGAGGCCCGCGGGTGGCTCCTCGACCGGAAGATCACCCCGAACGAGGTCGGGATCGGCCTCATGGAGCCGACCCGGGAGTACCTGGAGTCGCTGGGCCCGGCCGAACTCGCGGAGTTCCTGATCGGCGGTATGTCCACACACGACCTTCCGCAGGACCTGCGGCCGGGGTACGTGGCGCTGGCGCGGGAGTCGACGGGCGCGCGCGAGTACCTGATGCCGCCGCTGCCGAACACGTTGTACACCAGGGACACCACGTGCTGGCTGTACGGCGGGCTCACGCTCAACCCGCTGTACTGGCCTGCGCGCCATGACGAGACGCTGCTGATGAAGGCGGTCTACACGTTCCATCCCGAGTTCAGGGGCTCGCGGGTGTGGTGGGGCGACCCGGACGAGACGTGGGGGCAGGCGACGTTCGAGGGCGGCGACATCATGCCCGTCGGCAACGGCGTGGTGCTCATGGGGATGAGCGAGCGCACGTCGCGGCAGGCGATCACGCAGGTCGCGAAGGCCCTGTTCGACCAGGGCGCGGCCGAGCGGGTGGTCGTGGCCGGCATGCCGAAGCTGCGCGCGGCCATGCACCTGGACACGGTGTTCACGTTCGCCGACCGGGACGTGGTGACGCTGTACCCCAGGATCATGGACGCGGTGCACACGTTCTCCCTGCGGCCCAGCGACAGGTCGCCGGGACTGGAGCTGGAGGACCACCGGTCGGCGGCGTTCACCGAGGTCGTGGCCGAGGCGCTGGGCCTGCCCAGTCTGCAGGTGATCGCCACGGGCGGCGACGTGTACGCCTCCGAGCGGCAGCAGTGGGACTCGGGGAACAACGCGGTCGCGCTGGAGCCGGGCGTGGTGATGACGTACGACCGGAACACGCAGACGAACACGCTCCTGCGCGACGCCGGGATCGAGGTCATCCCGATCGTGGGCGCCGAACTCGGGCGCGGGCGCGGCGGCGGGCACTGCATGACCTGCCCGATCATCCGCGATCCCGTGGACTTCTGAAGCGCTGTGTAGACCTTGGACCCGGCTCAGGGGCGCGGCCTTTCCGGCCGCGCCCCTTCGGGTCTCCTTGCTTTCGGGTCTAGCCCCAGGCGCCGGGGGTGTAGTTGCCGCCGGGGATGCGGGGGATGGCGTTCATCCGGTTGTAGGCGTTGATGAGCGCGATGAGCGAGACGAGGCCGGTGAGCTGGTCGTCGTCGAAGTGCTTGCGGGCGTCGTCCCAGACGTCGTCGGGGACGCCCGCGCTGTCGGCGAGGCGCGTCCCGGCCTCGGCGAGGGCGAGGGCCGCGCGCTCGGGCTCGGTGAAGACCACGGAGTCGCGCCAGGCGGCGACCATGGTGAGGCGGACGGTGGTCTCGCCGGCGTGGGCGGCGTCCTTGGCGTGCATGTCGGTGCACACGCCGCAGCCGTTGATCTGGCTGGCGCGCAGCAGGACCAGGTTGGGGATCTCGGCGGGGAGGCCGGTGTTCTTGAGGGCCAGTCCGGCGGCGTTGATGTGCTTGGCGAACTTGGCGGTGATCGGGTTGGAGTAGTAGTCGATGCGGGGTTCCACGGCGGGCTCCTTCAGGATTCGTTCGGTACACCGGCATGACGGAACCCGGCGCGGAGGTGTGACCGGCGAAGGGCTCTTAGTGCCGTGGATCACTCGAGTGGTGTCGCGAGAGGCGGGACGGTCACGTTTCCCCGCGCGCGTACGTCATAAGGTCGACAACCCCGTCGAAGGAGGAGCGAGCATGAACGACGACCAGTGGCTGGCAGAGCGTTTCGAGACCGACCGGCCCCGGCTGGAGGCCGTCGCGTTCCGGATGCTCGGCTCCTCCGGCGAGGCCGAGGACGCGGTCCAGGAGGCCTGGTTCCGCTTGGCCGCCAGCGACACCGCGCGCATCGACAACCTGAGCGGCTGGCTCACCACCGTGGTGGGCCGGGTCTGCCTCGACCAGCTGCGGCGGCGCAAGTCCCGGGCCGAGCAGCCCATGCCCGAATATGAGGTCGAGCCGACCGCGCTGCCGGGCCCGGCCGATGTCGAGGCCGACCCGGAGTCGGCGGCGGTCATCGCCGACTCGGTGAGCCTCGCGCTGCTGGTGGTCCTGGAGACGCTGGAGCCCGCCGAGCGGCTCGCGTTCGTCCTGCACGACATGTTCGGCGTGCCCTTCGACGACATCGCCCAGATCGTCGACCGGACGCCCACGGCCGCAAGGAAGCTCGCGAGCCGCGCGCGGTCGCGGGTGCGGGGGACCGATGTGCCGCAGCGCAAGGAGGTGTCGAAGCAGCGCACCGTGGTCGAGGCGTTCCTCGCGGCGGCGCGCGGCGGCGACTTCGAGGCGCTCGTGTCGGTGCTCGACCCCGAGATCACGCTGCGCACGGACGCGGCCGAGGTCGGCCAGATCATCCGCGGCGCGGCCCAGATCGCGGGCGGCGCGATGACCTTCGCGGCCATGGCGACCGGCGCGCAGCTCGTGCTCGCCGACGGCAAGATCGGCGTCATCTCCTCGCTGCCGAACCTCCCGACGCGGGTCCTCGTGTTCACCGTCGAAGGCGACAAGATCATCGCCATGGAAGGCGTCACGAACCCCGACCGCGTGCGCGGCATGGCGTTGACCCTGTTGGACGCCTAGGAGAGCGGGCCTCCGCTCCCGCGGAGGCCCGTCCGCGCTGGTCCCACATCATGGCCAATTTTGTGTCAAGTGCTCATATCTTTGTATCAGCACATAGATTTCGGGGCATGGAAACGAACTCGAACCCCGTGCTCCGCGTCGCCCCCGCCTCCCCCGCCGACGCCCTCGCGTACTTCACCGGGCTCATGACCTACAGCACCGACGTCTCCGACGTCTTCGCCGCCTCCCAGGCCGACGACCTCGGGTTCACCCTCGTCGACACCCGCGGCGACGCCGCCTGGTTCCAGGGCCGCGTCCCCGGCGCCGTGCACCTCCCCACCGACGACATCGCCTCCCGCGCAAGCGAACTCGCCGACCCGGCCAAGCCCGTCGTCGTCTACTGCTGGGGCCCCGGCTGCAACGGCGCCTACCGCGCCGCCGTCGAGTTCGCCAAGCTCGGCTACCAGGTCAAGTACATGATGGGCGGCTTCGAGTACTGGGCCCGCGAAGGCCTCCCCGTCGAGACCGCCGCAGGCGTCGAGCGCGGCAAGCCCGACCCGCTCACCGCCCCCTCCAGCGGCGTCTCCTGCGACTGCTGACGTTTCATATTCGCGGAACGGGGGCCGGGCGATCGCCCGGCCCCCGTTCTCGCTCTGGGGTTGCCGCGCTGGTGAGGCGCGGCTGAGTCGCTTATTCGAAGTCGCCTTCGATGGTGCCGCTGTCGCCGGATTCGGTCACGGCCTCGAACGTGTAGCTGTCGTCGTCGGCGCTGCGCCCGCCGCCGCCGTGGTTGAACTGGCCCGCGAGCGTGTACTCCCCGGCCGGGAGGACCTTGCCGTCCTGGAGTCGCCATGTGTAGACGAGGAAGCCGTCCTCCTCGGTCACTACTGCGGCCTGGAACCAGCTGTCGCCGGTCGTCCACGAGCCGGTCGACTCGATGCCCGCGCCCACGGCGATCCGCAGCTCCACGGTCAGCTCGGCCAGCGGCTGCTCGTTCTTCACCGTCAGGTCCGACTGCGACCAGAAGTCGTTGCTGTTCTGGTTGACCGAGCCGTCCGTCCACAGCCATTCGGGCGCGTCGGCGTCGACCTCCGGGCTGGAACCGTCGTCGGTCTCGCCGCCGTCGCTCGACTCGTCCGCTGAAGGCGAGCCCTCCCCGGTCGTCGCGGCGTCGCCGCTGCTCTCGGGGTCCGTGGCCTCCGCAGACCGGGTGCCGGGAGCGGCCGCGGGAGGTTCGGGGGTGGGGCCGAGCACCGGGCCGAAGCCCAGGAACTGCCCGGCGAACACGATCGCGCCGATGAGCGCCAGCGCCGCGCCCGTCGCCAGGCCCAGCTGCGGGATGCGCCAGCCGGTGCGCACCGGTTCGGCGCGCACGCGCGGCTCGCGCATGCCCTCGGACACGCGCGACCACATGCGGTCGCGGTCCGGTTCGTACTCCTCGGCGTGGACCCGGAGCCGGTCGTTGATGTCGTCGTTCACCGCTGCTCCCCCTTTCCGATCGAAGCCCAGGCCGATCCCGCCTGGGGTCCGAGGATGCGCCGCAGTTCGGCGAGGCCCTTCGAGGTCTGGCTCTTGACCGTGCCGACCGTGATGCCGAGCGCGTCGGCGGTCTCGCGTTCGGAGAGCTCCAGCGAGTGCCGCAGGACGACGCACGCGCGCCGCCGCAGCGGGAGCCGCTCGAGCGCTTTGCGCACGTCGACGACGGCGGCCGAGTCGGGGCCGTCGTGCGTTTCTCCTGGCCGCTGCCAGAACAGGGTGTTGCGGCGCCGCTCGCGCACGGCGGCGCGGATGCGGGCCTTGGCGAGGTTGGCGACGATACCGCGCGCGTACGCGATCTGCGACCGGGCCCGCCGGGCCTGGTCCCACTGCCGCCACACCGCGAGCATCGCGTCCGCCGCGATGTCCTCGGCCGTCCCGCTCTCGCCGATGAGCAGCCACGCGAAGCGCGCCAGCTCGGCGTGGTGCCGCTCGAAGAAGGCGCGGAAGGCGTCTTCCTCCAGCTGAGCGGGGACATCCAACGGGGGGCCTCCGGTCGCGGGTCTCATTCGGGGAGGCGGAGAGTCTAGCAGTCGGACCACGACACGCTCACTTTCAGAAGTGGGGCGCGGAAACAGGGCGGGCTCGAGCACCCCCGGTGCTCGAGCCCGTTGTTTCCCATGGCAGGAAAAGCCCTTCCTTGTACCGGCGCAGTCGCCTAGTACGTCATGCTCGCGCCGATCGCGGTGGACCCGGTCGTCAGGAAGGTGACGCTCGGGAGTTTGCCGCCGGAGGTGCGCGCCTTCGCGGCCTGCGCCGAGTCGGTCGACTTGAAGGTCGGGACGCTCACGCCGGAGTCCCAGCTGTTCGCGGCCGAGACCGTGCTGGAGCCGATCTTGTCGGCGGAGCCGCCGCTGACCGAGAGGTTGCGGGCGAGCCGCGCCTTGCCGGTCTGGAACCAGAAGCCGGAGCCCTTGTTGGCCCAGGCCGTGTTCTTGTGGATCTGCATCTGGCCGGTGTTGGAGTTCTCGGTGAACCCGTTGGCGTTGTTCGACCAGGCGGCGTTGTTGGTCACGACGTGCGCGACCGCCTCGTCGTCGCCGCCGAGCTTGAAGCCGTTGCCGTCGCCCTGCCAGTTCGCGTCGCTCCAGCGGTTCACGCCGTTGCCCCACGCCCAGTTCGACTCGACGCGCACGGGCGAGGAGAAGGACCAGAAGTCGAGGCCGTCGTCGGCGTTCTCGTAGAGCCGGGCGCCGCGGATGACGTTGCCCGAGCCGGAGCCGAACTTGACGGCGATGCCGTCGGCGTTCTCGCCGTTCGCGGCAGCGTCGTAGTTGCGGTACGAGTCGAGGTCCTCGACCAGGTTGTTCACGGTGTTCTCGCCGCGGAGGTTGAAGCCCGTGTCGCCGTTGTAGCGGGTCACGAGGTTGTCGAACACGCCTCCGGTGGAGGAGGTGACGACGAAGCCGTGCGCGGGGGAGTTCTGGAACGTCATGTCGTGCACGTACCAGTAGGAGCCGTAGATGCCGGCGAGCCAGTCGCCGTCGGGGAGGTTCGAGCCGTCGACGGTGACGGCGCCGTTCCCGTACGGTTCCAAGGTGATCCGCGCGGAGGCGGTCCCCGAGTTCGATGATTTCAGTGTGGCGGACGGGTAGTAGGTGCCCGCCTTGACGCGGATGACCGTGCCCGCCTTCGCGTTCTTGACCGCCGATTCGAGCTCGGCGTTCGTGTCGACCACGACGTCGGTGGCGGCGGCCGCCTCGTTCGCGCCGAAGCCGTACTGGAGGCCGATGCCCGCCGCGCCCGCCACGACGGCGACCGCTGCGGAGATCAGTGCCCGCGTCCTGCGCTTCTTGCTATTCGGTGAGGACATGACGCCCTTTCCCTGATTGTGGTTGGTGGGTGCGGCGGAGCCGGGTTGCCGCACCGTCATGTGGTTGCCGCGGGCGCCCCGAAGGTTGCCGCGAAATCCGAAGATTTTCTGAGAAACTTCGGCGCGGCTGCAGAACCACAGGTCAGGGAGGTGGCGGGCCTTAAGAGAAGGTGACGTGGGCGCCGACGGGGCGCCCGGCCGGGTCGTCGAGGAGCCCGGTGAAGAGGTTGTCGAAGACGGCGGCGCGGTCGAAGCGCAGCGCGTACGCGCGGGCCCGTGAAGCCGCGGCGTCCCGTTCGGCCGGGCTCATGGCGAGCGCGCGGTCGATGGCGGCCGCGAGCGCCGCCGGGTCGGAGTGCGGGACCTCGATCGCGGTGTCCCCCACCGCCTCGGGGATGCCGCCGGTGTTGGTGGTGATCACCGGGCCGCCGCCCGCGAGCATCTTCTCGACGAGCGCGATCCCGAAGGTCTCGACGAACTCCGGGCGCGGCTTCGACGGCAGTGCGTATGCGGCGCAGCCGTTCATGAGCAGCGGCTTCTCCTCGTCGCCGACGTCGGTGAGGAAGACGATCCGGTCGTCGCCCCCGGCGAGGGCCTTCGTCTCAGCGTGCGCGGGGCCGTTCCCGGCGATCACGAGCCGGTGCGTCTGCGACGCGTCGGACGCGCGGTAGGCGGCGATGAGGTCGTCCGCGCCCTTCGCGGCGGCGACGCGGGAGAGGAAGAGGATGTAGCCGTCCCGGGTGAGTCCCCTTGCGGCCAAAGCGCTCTCGACCGCCACCGGGTCGAGGTCGAGGTACGCGCCCGCGTCGACGGCCGGGTAGGAGACCTCGACGCGGTCGGCGACCTCGTCGGCGAACCTGGTGCCGCAGGCGAGGTCGACCTGCGCGGCCGACTCGAGGATCAGGTCCCGCGTGTAGGCCGAGACGGCCACGCACCTGTCGTGCGACAGATATGTCGTGAACAGGGACGCGGCCGCGCCGATCGCGCCTTCGGCGATACACGAGCGGACGACGTTCGTGATGTCCGAGCCCACGGCCTCGGCGATGGTCGTGACATCGGCGTCGAGCCCCGAGGCGCGCACCGACCGCAGCGCCTCGGCGACCGCGTTCGCGTGCGGCGTCAGGTACATCGACATGCACACCGTCGGCACGCCGTCGGTGAACAGCTCGAACAGCCGCCCGGCCAGGCCGAGCAGGTGGCGGCCGGTGGGGACGCGGTAGTCCCCCACCGGGCCGGGCCGCTCCACGGTGATCCCCGCCGAGTACGGCAGGAGGTCGTCGAGCGGTTTGAGCGGGAGCCCCGCCGCCCGCAGCGCCTCGATCGGCCAGGTCACGATGCGCACGTCGTCGAAGCCGCGCGTGAGGGCGACTTCGGCGAGGCCGCGCGCCTCGGTGGCGTGGCCGCAGATGACCGGGTCCGCGCGGACCACGATGACGAGACGGCGCTGCGGGCCGCGAGGCTGTGTGATCACGGTAGGAACTCCTGGAGTCGGGCCCCGCCGGCCCACTCGGGGCGGCGGTCGGAGGCGGACGGCGGGCGCATCTTCGTGGCCCAGTCGGACGGTTCGGAACCGAGCTCGATCTCCAGCCTCCCGCCGCCGTGCAGCTGGTTGCCGGTGAGGAACCCGTGGTCCAGCGGCTTGCCGTTGAAGCGGGCCGACTGGACGTACTGCGCGGCGTGCCCGGCGGCGTCCTCGCCGATGCCGGACTCGACATGGCCGGTGGTGACCAGCTCGAAGTCGCTGCCGCCGAAGCGGAGTGACGCGCCCTTGAACGCGGGGGCGTTGACCAGGAACAGGTTCTGGCCCGCGACCGGGAAGAGCCCCAGCGAGGCCCACACGTACCAGGACGAGAGCGCCCCGGAGTCGTCGTTGCCGGGCAGGCCGCCGCGGCTCGTCCCGAACTGGTAGGCGAGCGCGGCGTGCACGACCTCGGCGGTGCGGTCGGGCCGGCCGGCGTAGTGGTAGGCCCAGGGGGCCTCCATGTCCGGCTCGTTGTTGAGGCCCTCGAAGCGGTTGAGGTCCTGGCCGATCGCGAACTCCGAGCCGAACGGCGGCACGCCCAGCTGCGTGACCGGCCCGGCCCCGAACCCGAAGAAGCGGTCGAGGATCGCGGTGAACGCCTTGTCGCCGCCCGCGAGCTTGATGCGGGCGGCCATGTCGTGCAGGAGCCGGAACGAGTAGTTCCAGCGCCCGCCCTCGTAGAAGCTCGAATCGCGCAGCAGCCCGTCGCTGCCGAACGCGTTGACCCAGTTGAGGGCCTTCGCCTCGAGTTCGTCGGCGAGCCGGTGGTCGCCGAGGCCGCGCGCGACGATCGCCGTGCACCAGTAGCCCGTGGCGAGGTCGAGGGTGTGGCTGATCGGGTGCACGATGCCCCGGTCGGCGTAGTCCTCGCCGTAGCCGCGCCGCAGGTCGTCCTGCATGTGGACGAGCGCCCAGTCCCATTCCAGGCCTTCGAGGCCCAGCTGGTAGCCGTCGGCGAGGACGGTGTGGGCGAGGGCCGAGGCCTGGCGGAAGAACCGGTCGGAGCCGCGCGACATGCGGTAGCCGATCGGGAGGTTCCCCTCCTCCTCGGCGATCTTCACCAGCGACTCGACCATGGCCGCGCCCTTGACCGGGTCGAGCGCGGTGAGCAGCGGGAACTGGGTCTTGTACATGTCCCACATCGTCGCGATGTCGAACACGAAGGGGCCCTTGGCGGGCCAGAACGGGCTCTCGTCCTCGGCGAAGCACGGCTTGATCAGCGAGTGGTAGAGGCTCGTGGCGAACACGGTGCGCCGCTCCGGCGTGCCTCCGTCCACTTCGACCTGTGCGGCGTACCCGGCCCAGGCGTCGTGCGTCTGCGCGCGAACGCGTTCGAAGCCGTTCTCGAACCCGCCGGGCAGGTTGGCCTCCAGGTTGCGGCGGGCCTGGTCGGTGCCGCGCATGGAGAAGCCCATGCGTATCTCGACCGTCTGGCCCGCGCGGGCCGGGCCCATGAACATGAGGCCGAAGGGGCGCAGCGTGGTGCGGCGGATGTAGTCGAAGTCGAGGCGGGTGCCGCCGTCGACGCGGCGGCGGTCGTACCAGACGAGCTGGCGCCAGGCCTTCGGCGTGTCCGAGTCGATGTAGACCGAGAGCGGGATGCCCTCCATGACGACGGTGCCCTGCGCGCAGCCCTGGCCGAGGCTCTCCAGCCCGGCGCGGAGGGGGACGGTGGAGCCGTGCTCGATCGCGAGGCCGCCGTACGAGAAGTCGAGGACGACGCGGGCCGAGGACGCCTCGGGGAAGGTGTAGCGGTGCACGGCGGTCTTCTCGCCGACGGTGAGCTCGCAGCGGATGCCGTTCGCGAGGGTCGCGGCGTAGTAGCCGGGCTCGGCGGTCTCGTCGTGGAGCTTCCAGCGGGTGCCGAGCGCGTCGAGGGGCTCGATCATCGGCGTGACGCGGAAGTAGTTGTAGTACTTGCGGATAGCGCCCGTGCCGGACTGCTGGAAGTGGGTGAATCCGCTGGCGAGGTAGTCGTCGTAGAGGGGCGCGGGGGCGCCCTCGGTGGACATGCCGTAGCGGCCGTAGCCGGTGGGGTAGGCGCCGGAGCAGGCGCAGGCGGAGACCATGCCGAGCGGGTGGCAGGCGCCCGGGTGGGTGTTCCCGACCTGGGCTTTCGGCCACCACCAACTGGCGGCCAGCCCCTGTGCCGCGGGCAGATCGGCCGGTTCGGTGCCGATGAAGGGGTCTACTGAGTCCAATATGCGACCGAGATTAGATGTCATGCGTCACATCCTCGTTACAGCCGCATGAACGCGCAAGCGTAGACGTGCACTTCGTCTAAAATTCAGTGCTGCGCATCGTGAAACATGAGCGTTTACCCGGGTCGGTGGCCCGTCTCCAGACCCGCGAGGTGCTCGGTCCGGGCGATCTCGACCGGCTTCAGGCCGTCGATCACCGTGATCGCGCCCGAGGGCACGCCGTTGTGCAAGAGCTCCGCCGGCACCGCCGCGTCCCCCACGAGCGTCCGCAGCAGATCGACCGTGACCCCGCCGTGGCAGGCCACCGCGACCGGCCCGTCCTCGGCCTCCCGCTCGACCAGGAACTCCCGGAACCGCGCCCCCGCCGCCCGCGACGAATCCCCGATCACCGGCACGAAGTCCCGGTCCCCGCTCGCCCGCATCCAGTCCGCGAAGAACGCCTCCGCCGACACACTCCCGTCCCAGTTCATCCGCTCAGTCACCCGCGCGTCGACCAGCACCGGCAGCCCCGCCGCCGCCGCGACCGCTTCCGCGGTCTGCCGCGCCCGCAGCAGCGGGCTCGCGTACACCGCCCGCAGCCCCTTGCCCCGCAACCGCTCCGCCGCGAGCGCCGCCTGCTCCCGACCCCGCGCCGTCAGGCCCGGATCGCCCGGCGCCCGCTCCTTCTCGCCGTGCTGCACCACGTACACCATTCCCATCGCCGCAGCGTACCGGCGGGGGTAAGGCAGGCCCCACCCTTTATTGGGCGGTCAACAGCAATGTGCCGCAACGCCAACCGCCATACCGTCGTATCCATGAACGAGACCCCCGTGACCGCGCCGGTCAGCCCCGCCGCCCGCCACCGCCGCGCCGCCCTCGCCGAGAAGGCCGCCGAGTCCGGCCTCGCCCTCACCGACGGCGGCCGCCGCTGGCACCGCCCCCTCGTCGTCCTCGGGATCGTCTGCGGCGTCATCGCCCTGGTCTCCCTGGCCGCCATGCCCTTCGACGACCGCACCCTGATGGGCGAGAGCGTCTGGGCGAAGTCCTTCAAGTTCGGCTTCTCCTTCTTCGCCTACTGCCTCTCCCTCGCCTGGCTGCTCTCGCACATGACGAAGCTGCGCCGCACCGGCTGGGTCCTCGGCACGGTCTTCGCCGTCATCAGCGCGGCCGAGGTCGGGGTCATCACCGCGGCCGCCGCGATGGGCACGTTCAGCCACTTCAACGCCACCGAAGGCGGATTCAACGACGTCGTCCAGATGGCCTTCCAGTTCGTTCCCGCCATGTTCATGGTGAACGTCGCCATCGCGGTGATCGTGCTGTTCCAGAAGATCGGCGACAAGGCCGTCACGGCCGTCATCCGCTGGGGCCTGCTCCTGTCGAGCCTCGGCATGTTCGCGGCGTTCTTCATCGTCACCGTCGGCGGGCAGGGCAAGCGGACCCAGGTGGACGCCAACGGGACCGAGGTCCCGCTCAACGCCGGCCACGGCGTCGGCGACCTCGACGGGCACGGCATGTTCCTCACCGGCTGGTCCACCACGGGCGGCGACATGCGGGTCCCGCACTTCATCGGTCTGCACGGCATCCAGGTCCTCATCGGCGTCGCGATGCTCCTGGGCTTCGTTGCGGCCCGCCGCGCCTGGCTGCGCGACGAACGCGTCCGCGCCGCCGTCGTCCGCTGGCTCGCCCTCGGCTACCTGGGCGTTTTCATCACCACGGTGGTGCAGGCGGTGCGCGGCCAGTCGTTCATCGCCCCCGACGCGGCCACGCTCGCCGGTTTCGCGGCCTCGGTCATCCTCGCGACCGCCGGGATCGCCCTCTCGATCCGCAAGGCCCGCAACGCGGCTCCGGCGCTCGACACGGTCGAGGTTCGCGAGCCCGCACTCCAGATCCGATAACGCTTGCACTCAGGCATTGCACTGGGGCCGTCCCAGCCGTAGGCTGTGGGCGGCCCCGCACCCGTCCCGATGGAGGCAGACCACATGGAACCCTTGCGCCCCAAGCGACTCCACCCAGGCGACACCATCGCGATCGCCGGTCTCTCCGGTCCTCGCACCGCCGATCGGCGAGCCCAGCTCGACGCTGCCGTCGCCGGGTTCCAGGCCATGGGCTTCAACGTGCGGGTCACGCCCCTGGTCGAGAACGCCGACACGCATTTCTGGCGCGCGGCCCCGCCCGAGGTCCAGGCCGCCGAGCTCAACGGCCTCCTCAACGACCCCGAGGTCCGCGCGATCATCTCCTTCACCGGCGGGAACGCCACCACCGCCTACCTCGACCGGATCGACTACGACGCCGTCCGCCGCGACCCCAAGCCCCTCCTCGGCTTCAGCGACATCACCGCACTCCACCTGGCCATCCACTCCCAGACCGGCCTGGTCGGCTTCCACGCCGATCTCGCCCCGAGCTTCGGCGGCCGCGTCCGCGGCGATGCCGCGGCGGACCGCCAGGCAGCGATGAACGACCTCGTGCACCAGCTCCTCACCGGCAAGCTCGACGAGACCCTCCTGCCTCCCGACAACGCCTGGGAGACATGGAAACCCGGCCGAGCCACCGGTCGCCTCGTCGGCGGCCTCCTCGACCGGCTCATCAACGTCCAGGCCTCCCCGTTCGCCCTCGCCCCCGAGACCTGGGACGGCGCGGTCTACTTCTGGGAGGACGTGGGCCGCAACCTCGGGCACGTATGGAACCAGCTGCACGTCCTGCGCATGAACGGCGTCTTCGACCGGATCGGCGCGATGGTCGTCGGCATCAACCTCGACGTCGAACTCCCCGAGGACTCGCCGTTCGGGCCGCTCTCGGTGAAGGACATCGTCCTCGACGTCCTCGGCGACTACCGCTTCCCCGTCCTCGCCGGAGTCGACTTCGGACATACCGGACCCAACCTGCCCATGCCCATCGGCGTCCTCGCCGAGGTCGACGCCACCGCCCGCACCCTGCGGCTCCTGGAGTCACCGGTCGACTAGACACTTCTTGCACAGGCGGGTTGCCGCGGCAATTCACCGCGCGTCAATGGTTGATTTCTTGTGGACCTTCGGGCACGGTTGGTAGACATGAGGATCCGAACGGCCACCCCCGCAGACGCCGATGAGATGGTTCAAGCCCGCACCGCCGCGTGGCGCGCGGCCTACGCCGGGCTGGTCGACGCCGACGTGCTCGCCGGGCTCCCCGAAGAGGCCTCCGAGCGCTACGTGCGCTCCCTCGCCGAGCACCGCGACCTCGAACTGACGCTCGTCGCCGAGAAGGGCCCGTACGTCATCGGCTACGCCGTCTTCACTTGGGACCGAACCGAAGCCACCGCCGAAGACGCCGGTCCCGGAATCCCCGGCGAGGTGCGGATGCTCTACGTCCACCCCGACCACTGGAGCCGCGGCACCGGCCGGGCCCTCATGCGCGAGGGCGAGCGGTGGCTCACCGAGCAGGGGCTGCTGCCGGTCCGGGTGTGGGAGCTCGAAGGCAACCCGGTCAGCCGCCGCTTCTACACGCGGTACGGCTTCGTCCCCGACGGCGAGCGCAAGACCGAGCTGATCAGCGGCACCGAGCTGCCGTGCGCGCGGCTGACCCTCCCGAAGGACCACCGCCCCGACTGAGCCCGGGCAGCGTTATGGGCCGGAATCGCTTCCGGCCCATGGAACTCAATGCCTACTTGATGACGTCGAAGACCTGCTTCTGGATGCCGTTCTTGTACACCTCGTGCTCGACGAGGTCCAGCAGCGTGGCGTCCTTGTCGGCGGTGCTGAACAGGCGCTTCCCGGCGCCGAGGAGCATGGGGAAGACCAGCAGGTGGTAGCGGTCGACGAGCCCGGCGTCGGCGAGGGACTGCCCGAGGGTCGCGCTGCCGTGGACCGAGATCGGGCCGCCCTCGGTCTCCTTCAGCGCGGCGACGTCGTCGAGCGAGCGGAGGATCGTGGCGGGCCAGCGCTCGTCCTGCTCCTGCAGGGTCGTCGACACCACGTAGCGGGGCATCGCGTTGTACCCGGGGAACTCCTCGGTCATGGTGGGCCACACGGGCGCGAAGGCCTCGTACGACTTGCGGCCGAGCAGCAGCGCCCCGGCCTCCTCCTGCTCGCGGGTCTTGATCTCGTACGCCTCGGGCACGAACTCGATGTCCTTGAAGGTCCAGCCGGAGTTGCGGTAACCGGGCTCCCCGCCGGGGGCCTCCATGACGCCGTCGAGGGAGACGAACGCGGTGACGATGAGCTGGCGCATGATGCTGGCCTTTCGGTAGTGAACGCTTGTTGCTTCCACTCACTATGACGAGGCGGCCCGGCGGGATTCATCGCAAGCGCGAAAAATCTTTTCGGGCCGCCGCTACGGCAGCCGGAGGCGGGCCACGACCGGGGCGTGGTCGCTGCCGGAGCTGTCGAGGACCTCCCAGTCGAGCACTTCGATGCCCTCCTCGGCGATGACGTGGTCGAGGGTGACGGCCGGGATCTTGACGAGGCCGTTCAGGTAGCCGCCGGTCGGCTGCCAGGTGGCGTCGAGCCCCTCACCGGTCGCTTCGGCGGCGTCGGTGTACCCGGCGTCGAGCAGTTCGCGCATGTTCTCGTGGTCGAGGGTGGCGTTGAAGTCCCCGGCGAGGACCCACGGCAGGCCGCCGTCCGGGCGCGGCAGCTGCTCGAAGTCCTCCTCCCACAAGGGGATGCGCTCCGCCGAGGCGGGCGCGGCCGGGTGGGCGGCCATGAAGCGGATGTCGGTGCCTTCGGGCATGTCGATCTCGGCGGCGATCTGGTAGAAGATGGCGTCGCGCCCAACGGTCTCGATGCGCTCGAGCGGGTACTTCGAGTACAGGCCGGTCCCGATCGCGAGGTCGTCCGGTTCGAGGATCGAGTACGGCATGAGCTCGTCGAGGCCGCGCTCGGTGAACGCGTCGGGGGAGCCGGGGGTCAGCTCCTGGACGCTGAGCAGGTCGGGCTGGTGCTCCTCGACCAGTTCCATGATGTAGTCGAAGTTCGCGTTGCCCACGTACAGGTTCACGGACATGACGGTGAGTTCGGCGCCGCCCGCGGCGGGCTGGTCGTCGGCGACGGCCCTGGGCACCAGCACTGCCGCCAGTGCCACCGCCATCGCCGCGGTGATGCCCGCGGCCAGCCAGTGCCTGATGGCCGCCTGCACCCCGGCGCCGACGAGCGCGGCGACCGCGAAGTACGGCACGAACGCCACGGTCGTCACCAGCAGGAAGCCGGTCTCGAGCCCGAGGAGCCGGACCGCCCCGTACGCGACGACCCCGGCCGTCCCGAGCCACGACAGGACGCGCAGCCACCGCCGCCGGTACCAGCGAGGTTTCGCCGCCTGGTCGTCTTCCTCGCGTTCGGCCACCGCAACGGCCCCAAGGTCACCACTCATGCGCCGGGAGCCTACAGGCCCGCGTCCACCGCTCCAGTTTCTGTGGCGCGCATCCTGCTCGGACTCGACGACCCGGTCGCGGCCCACCTGCCCGCGTTCGGGCTCGACGAGCGGATCACCGTCCGGATGATCCTCCAGCAGACCAGCGGCCTGTTCAACTTCACCGGCGAGGTCTACGAGGACGGCACCATGGCGCTCGGCATGACCATGCCCTACGGCCCGGCCGGGAACGACTGGGTCGGGCAGCGGACCGTGGACGTCACCCGCCAGAATCCGTCCTGGATCTCGGCGGGAGGCGACATGATCTCGACGACCGCCGACCTGCATGCGTTCATCGCCGCCCTCACCGGCGGCAAGCTCCTCCCCGCCGAACTGCGGGAGGCGATGTTCACGCCGGTCGCCACGGGCATCCCGAACATGGACTACGGCCTCGCGGCGGCTTTCCATAACGCCCAGCAGCGGCTGCTGAACGAGGTCTTCGGCAAGGCCTAGGCCCACCGGGGCCGCGCCGAGCGTCCGTCGCCCGGCGCGGCCGGTCCACTGTTCAAGCGGTGCAAGCGCAGACGAGGCAGGATGAGCACATGAAGATCGGCGTCACGATAGGCCGGGCCGCCGCGTTCACCGGCGTCACGGTCAAGACCGTGCGGCACTACCGCAAGCTCGGCCTGATCGCCGAGCCCGAACGCGACGGCTCCGGGTACCGCCGCTACGGCTCGGACGACCTGCTGCGCCTCGTCCAGGTCCGCACCCTCGCCGACGCCGGGGTGTCGCTCGCCGAGATCGCGCCCCTGCTCGACGCCGACACCGCGCTCTTCACCACCGCGCTCGCCGACGACGCGGCCCGCGTCTACCTCGCCGACCCCGCACTCCTCAAGACCGTCACCGGCATGCGGGCCCGCACCGACGCCGCCGCCCGCTACGCGCTGATCGCCAGCCACGGCGAGGAACCGACCCCGGCGAGCGCCCGCCTGACCGCCCTCTTCGAAGTCCGGCTCCGTGCCGCCGGAGCCCACTTCCCCCGCCCGACCGACCCGTAGAAGGAACCCAAGGTGCAACCGGACAAGTTCGAGGAATGGAAGACCCTGTGGCGCAACTCGATCGCCCTCCGGCGGGCCGAACCCGGCTCGGCCGTCGTCGGCTCGGTCGCGGGCACCCCCGCGCTCCCGCCGGACGCCGAATGGCCCCGGGACGGGTACGGATCGCCGCACCAGTTCCTGATGACCCTCGACCTGGAAGCGCTGCCGCGCATAGGGATCGACCTGCCCGAGCAGGGTGTCCTGCTGTTCTTCCTCGACGAGGAGTTCGAGGAGCCGGTCGTCCTGTACTTCGAGGACACCGCCGTCCTTCGGCCCCGGGAGTACCCGGCGGACTTTGACTGGACGCCGCCGGAGCGGATCGAGTTGACGGCGGTGATCGAGACGAGCAGGCCGGCGGAGGACCACCCGTACCTCGGCAGCCGCCCGGAGGGCCACTACAAGGGGATCGGCACGATGCTCGCCGCCGGGTTCGACGATCCGGAGCCGCCGAACGAGGGTGACCACCGGATCGGCGGGCACTACGCGGTCACCGTTCAGGGCGGATTCCCGTGCGCACCGGAATCGGTGGTCCCGGACCTGCCCGGTACTCCGGACCCTGCGGCACTGGATCTGCCGGTCGTGTTGGTGCGCATGGACTACGACCCCGACGCAGGGATGAGCTGGGGCGACTGCGGTTCAGCGGCCTGGGTGATCGGCCGCGAGGACCTGGCCGCGCGGCGGTTCGACAAGGTCGAGTTCAGTTGGAGCTGCTACTGATCCGTCCCGAGGAGCTCCGTGAGGGATTCGGGCGCCCCCGGCATGGCCCGGAGGCGGTCGAGCATCAGGTCGAGTTCGGGTTCGCGCGATCCGGAGAGGTAGAAGGACGCTGAGCGCAGACCGGCCACGACCATGTAGCAGCGCAGCCGCTGGAGTTCGCCGGGTGTGGGTTCAGTCGGGAGTGCTGCCCGGGCCTGCGGGATCATGACGGGCCAGGCGGCGCTCCAGAACAGCTGGTACGCGACGTCCCAGAGCGGGTCGCCGATCATCGCGCCCTCCCAGTCGATGACGCCGACTTCGCCTGTCGCCGAGACGATCAGGTTGTCGGCGCTGAAGTCGCCGTGCACGAGCTGCCCGAAGTCGGGAAGCCCGTCGACCTCGGCGAGCACCGCCGCCGACGCGGCTTCGAGGAACTCGCGGTCGGCTTCGTCCTCGACCGCGTCCCAGGTGCGCGGCACGCCCCAGCCGACCGCACTCGACCAGGTCGGGCCACGGCCGTTGCCGGTGGCCGGGTTGATCCCGCCGTAGCCTTCGGTGCCGACCAGGGGAGTCGCGTTGATCCGCCGCAGCGCCTCGGCGACGGCCGGGGCCGCAGCGGCGATCGCGGGACCGTCCAGGTCGCAGAGCCGCACTCCTTCGAGGCGCGTACTGACGCAGAACCAGGCCTTGCCGATCGCGCCGACCTCGACCACCTCGGGGACCTTGACGCCTTGGCCCGGAACGACTTTCGCCGCCCACGCGTCGAGGTCGAACCCCTCCCGCCGGAGATTCACGCGCACCACGACCTGCCGCCCGGCGGCGACGGCGCGGTAGGCCTGCGAGTTCTCGCCCTCGGCGATGGACTCCCACTCGGTGACCGGGCCGACCTCCTCGGTGACGCGCGCGCGGGCCGAGTCGGCGTCGATCATGGGTTTCCACATGACCGCAGGCTAAATCCGCACCCTGTTCCCCAGCAACCGAATTGCCACTAGCCCTTCTCCCACACCGGTTCCGCCGGCAGCCCGACCTCGGCGCGCGCTTTGTCGGTCAACTCCTGAATGAGCGCCGTCTTCGCCCTCGCATACTCGCCCGGTCCGATCCCCGCGGCGATGATCGATCCGCGCGGACGAACAGCGCGCGGTCGCGCATCCCGTTGTCGTGCGGGAGGAAACCGAGCGCCGCTAGCGCCCTCTGATGCGGCCGCGTCGCTTCGAGCTCCGGCACGGCGGCCATCAAGTCGATGACCGGTTTTGCGGCCAGCCCAGGCACCGCGGTCGAGCCGATGTGCTCGATCGCCATGAACACGCCGGGCGCGGTGGTATCGAGCGCGCCGATCATCGCGGCCGCATCTCGCGGCCAGTCGGGGTCGTAGTCGACGATGCGGAACATCGGGTCTCCTTGCGGGGACTACCAGGTGATGCGTTCGATTTCGCGGATGTTGGCGGCGCGCAGGTCGGGGCGCCAGACGACGAGGGAGAGCTCCCGGGTCGTGATCGAGCCGAAGTCGACGGTGGTGCGGGCGTCGACGTAGGCGGCGACCTCGGGTTCCGGGACGGGCTCGCGCGGGACGAGGAGGGAGACATGGGCGTTGTCGCGGAAGCGGTCGCCGTCGCCCCCGGCGGGCCCGAGGTTGCCGAAGGGGACGCGGGCGTCGCGGAGGCGCCGACGCAGCTCCAGGAGGGCCGGGTTCGGGTAGCCGCGCACGTAGAGGCCCCCGGCGGACCCGCCGAGGCCTTCGAAGCGGGCCGAGATCGGGCCGAGCCCCGCGGCCGCTTCCTTGAACTGGCCGAGGTAGTGGTCGATCTGGTGCTGGGGGACGGTGTCCTGGAAGCCCTCGACGCTCCGCACGGTCATGTGCAGGTCTCGCAGCACGTAGTTCAGGTGCGTGCCGTTGCACAGCTTCGCGATCGCGTCGGACTCGGCGGCGATCCGGTCGGCGAAGGCGCCTTCGGCACGGACGACGAAGCTGAGCCCGAAGCGCGGGACGCCGTCGCGGGGAACGGGGTCGACGCGAAAGGTGCCGTCGGTGAAGGCCGCACGGCCCTCCTCCCATTGGCGTTCGTAGTTCGAGCGCAGGCCGGGGTGGTCTGGTTGGACGAAGGACAAGGGACCTCCAGGATGCCGATGCCCCGGAGCGGAGCGGCCCCGGGCGCTGTTCTCGGCGTCAACCTTCGCATGCCCGTTGGCGCGCTTGCCAGGAGCGAGGTCACATCAGCGGCTCACCCGCGCACCGCCCGCCATCTCGCCCCGCGCCTCGCGCCGCTCACCGCACTCGCGCCTAACCGCACGGCCTCGCACTGCGCCATGCCGCATAGCGCCACGCCGCGCCTCGCGCCGCCTTGCCTCGCTTCACGCCGCCCTACGGTGCACGCCCGGTGCCACACCGGGTCGCGCTGCACCGCCTCGCTGCGCCGTGCCTCGCGGGCCGAACCTCGACCCGCGCTTCGCCTCCCGCTTCTCACCCCGCTTCTCGCGGCGGCGCGGTGCGGCGGGGCGTGGTTCGTTCTTCGCTGCCGTACTTGCCGTTCGGCGGGCGTCAGTCGTCTACTAGGCCTGCTTCGTAGGCCGTGATTGCCGCTTGGACCCGGTTCTTTGCTCCGAGGCGGGTGAGGATCGTGCTCACGTGGCCTTTCACGGTGCCCTCCGAGAGGTGCAGCTGCTTCGCGATCTCTTGGTTCGACTCTCCTTTCCCTATGAGGGCCAAGACGTCCCGTTCCCGAGGCGTCAGGGCCTCGATGCGTTCGCGGGCGGGGGCGACGCGTTCGAGCTTGCCGTTGTTCAGCTTGGTGATGAGCCGCTGGGCGATCCTCGGCGAGAGGTAGGCGGCGCCGTCGGCGACGGCCTTCACGCCGATGATGAGTTCGCGCGGGTCGGCGGCTTTCAGCATGAAGCCGCTCGCGCCCTGCGAGAGCGCTTGGGCCACATACGCGTCCTCGTCGAACGTGGTCAGCATGACCACCGCGACCTCGGGCATGGTCCGCCGGAGTTCGGCGGCGGCCGCAAGGCCGTCGAGCTTCGGCATGCGGATGTCGAGCATCGCGACGTCCGGGCGGTGCGCGCGGGCGAGTTCCACCGCTTCGGCGCCGTCGACCGCTTCGGCGACGATCTCGATGCCGGGGTCTGTGGCGAGGATGGCGGCGACTCCGGCGCGGATCATCGCCTCGTCGTCGGCGAGCAGTACGCGGATCATTGGTTCCCCTGCCATGTCGCATCGATCTTGGCGTTCTCAAGCGGCACTTCGGCCCGCACCTCGAAGCCGCCCTCCACCGGGCCCGCCCGGAAGGCGCCGCCGAGGAGCCGGACCCGCTCCTCCAGACCGACCAGCCCGCTGCCCTTCCCGGAGGGGACCTCGACGTGCCTGCCGCTGTTGCGGACCGACACGGTGGCGAGCGCGTCGGCGACCCCGACCTCGACCGTCACTTCATAGCCCGGGGCGTACCTCGCGGCGTTCGTCAGCGACTCCTGGACCACCCGGTGCACGGTCTTCGCCGCCAGCGGCGGCAGCGGGGTCTCGTCGGTTTCGAACGTGATCCGCATGCCCGCTTCGGTCGCGCGGGCCACCAGGGTCGCGACGGACTCGTCGAGCGGCGCCGCCGGGGCCGGTTCGTCCCGGAGGATGCCGATGGTCTGGCGGAGCCGGTCGGTGGCGCCGACCGCGTTGTGCCGCAACGCGGCGGCCGCCTGCCGGTTCTCCTCGGACAGGTCCGGGGAGAGTTCGAGCGCACCGGCGCGCAGCGCGATCAGGGCGAGTTCGTGGCCGAGCGAGTCGTGCATGTCGGTCGCGATCCGGGCCCGCTCCTGGGCCCTGGCCCGGCCCGCCACGAGTTCGCGTTCGCGTTCGAGCCGGGTGACGCGGTCGGCCGAGGCGACGATCAAATCGGCCTGCTGGCGCCGGAACCGCCCGATCAGCCAGGGCAGCACCACGAAGGACCCGAACGTGAGCAGGGTGTAGAACGGGTCGCGTTCGGAGACATAGCCGAGCACCGCGCCCAGGCTTGCGACCGCGCCCAGAATCCACCAGGCGTAGCGGACCGTCAGGCGCCAGCCGTGGAGGTATGCCGCGGCGGCCACCAGGATGAGGACCGCCTGTCGCGACATCGGCACCGCGAAGGTCGCCACACCGTCGACAAGGCCCAGCACCGCGATGGCCGCCAGCAGCATCCCCTTCATCACGCGGCCGAGCCTACCGACCGCAGCCGGATCAAACGCGCGATCACCGCAGCAGCACCGGCCAGCGCGCCGATGAGCAGCGTGACCGTGAACGGCAGCGCGAAGTACAGGGTTCCCTGCCAGGTGACCGTGCGTCCGCCCGAGATGAGCGACACGAGCGACGGATAGGCGAGGAACAGCGCTAGCGGGGCGAGCGCCGGGAGCAGGCGGAGGCCGATGCGCCAGGCGGGTCGGCCCGCGCGCTTCCGGGCCCAGCGGCCCGACCGCACGACCGCAGTGGCGCCCAACGCGATGGCCGTGAGCGACAGGACCGCCAGGACCAGTTCGAACAGCTGCCGCCCGTGGCCCGGTTCGGGCGCGGTCTCGCCCCCGACCAGGGTGGACAGGCCTTCGAGGGTCGACCACGCGATGTCGGTCAGCCCCGCCCCGTTGGTCATCGCCGCGATCCCGTAGCCGCTCTCCGGGTCGATCCACTCGACGGCGTTGAAAGTGGTGAGGTTCCCCGAATGCACCAGGGTGCCGTCGGACTCGGTGCTCCAGCCCATGCCGTAGTCCTGGATCTCGGAGGGGGCGTGCATCGCGGTCAGGCCCTCTTCAGAGACCAGTTGCGTGCCTTGGCCGTTCTGGCTGATGAGCCACTGCCCCATGTCGGCCGCGCTGGTGATGATGCCGCCCGAGCCCGAGTTGTCGAGGAACCCTGGCTCTTCTTCGCGCGCGATCCATGCGCCGAAGAACGAGTTGTAGCCGAGCGCGGGATCGACGATCTCGTCCCGGGTGGCGCTGTGCTCCATGCCGAGCGGCGCGAAGATGCGCTCCTGCATGAACTCCTCGAACGGCTGCCCGCTCGCGACCTCGACCAGGCGCGCGGCGACGTTGAAGTTCGGGTTGGCGTACTCCCAGGAGGTGCCGGGGTCGGCGGCGAGCTGGTCGTCCGCGAGGCGGGAGACGTAGTCCTCGAGGGAGGTGGCCTTGTCGAGTTCGACGATGTCGATGGTGGTGTCGGAGAAACCGGAGGTCTGGTTCACGAGCTGGCGGACCGTGATCTCGGCGGCCCGCTCGTCGGCCATCTCGAACTCGGGGAGCTGGGAGGCCACGGTTTCGTCGAGGGCGATCGCGCCTTCTTCGGCGAGGATCATGACGGCCATTGCGGTGAACGATTTGGAGACCGAGGCGACGCGGAACGGGGTGTCCTCGGTGACTTCGTTCCCGTTGGAGTCGTGGCCGTACCCGGCGGCGTGCACGACCTCGTCCCCGTGGGTCACGACGACCGAGAGGCCGGGCACGCCGGAGGCCTCGTAGAGGTCGGTCATGTACGCGTCGATCGCTTCGGGGGTGACCTCGGCGGCGGGTGCCGCGGAAGCGGGGGCGGCGGCGAAAGCCAAGGCGGAGAGCGTGAGTGCGGTGGCGGTGAGGCCTGTGGCGAGTCCGGTTCGGTTGGGGTGTTTCGGTTCGATCGGGTGCATATTTGAAGGCTATGGATTTTCGGGGGTGCCGCCCTCTGCCGAATTTCCGAACCTACCCCTGACGAAAGTTAGGGGTCGCTAGTCGCGGGCGTCCCGGTTCGCGAGGTATCCGAGCCAGCTGTGGCACTCGTCGACATGGCGGAGCCCCAGGTGAGGGGCGGCCCACCTGATGAATCCGGCCGCGTCGACGAGCCCGGCGAGGTCGAAGGCGACCGGGAGCAGTTCCAGTTCGGTCAGCGACATCGGCCGGACTTCCTGATAGCCCGCGAGCGCGGCTTCGGCGACGGCGTCGGGGAGTCGCCGGTCCGGCGGCTCCGAGGCCGCGTACTGGAGGAGCCTGGCGAGGTCGAGGACCAGCGGCCCGTGGTTCAACTCGTCGAAGTCGAGCACCGCCGTCACCCGGCCGCCAGCGACCAAAAGGTTCTGGCGGTGGAGGTCGTGGTGCAGAGGGCCCGCGGGTTGGGCGGCGAGTAGCGCAAGGTCGTCGGCGCGATGATCGAGGAAGCGGCGCGTCTCCTTGCGCCAGGCGCCGGCTCCATCGAGATCGACTTCGCTCGTCGCCGCGGATTCGAGGATGTCGAGACGGTCGACGATCGGGACGCGGTCGTCGGCCCAATCGGCTGCGGCCGTGTGCATACGGGCGAGTAGCGCCCCGGCCTGCCTTGCGAGGTCCGGCGTCATCGCGGGCGGGACCTCACCGGAGACGAAGGGGAACACCGCGATCGGTTTACCGGCCACCAGGGCGAACTGTTCTCCGTTGTCGGCGGTGAACGGCGCTGGCGTCGGGAAGCCGACGCGGGCCAGGTGCGCGACTAGCGCGAGTTCGGCCGCGACCTTGGCGGGTGCGGAGCGGACGTACTCGCGCACGACCACGTCGCCCCGGTCGGTGGCGACACGGGCGTTGATGTTGTCCTCGCCGCCGAGCAGCGGCACCGGCCCGCCACGCGCCTCGAGACCGAAGCGCGCCAAGAACACGGGCAGGTCGAGCCGGAGTTCGCCGTTCGGCCAGGTCTGGTTGCCGGTCATGCCGGTCAGCATCCCGGGAGAGCGGTTCGCGAGCAAGCGGTTTAACCGGCCGAACCGCTCACCGGCCGCCAGCCCGCGGGCGGGTCCTCGCCCACGCGGCCGTCGACCGACTCGCGCAGCAGGTCCGCGTGCCCCGTGTGGCGGCCGTACTCCTCCACGAGGTCGAACACCACGCGCCGCACGCTCAGGTGCCCGCGCCCCGGCCACTCCAGATGCGCGGGCTGGTCGAGACCGCCCTCCTCCAGGACCGCGGCGAGCCGCTCGCGCGAGCGCGCCACCGCGCCGTCCCACAGGTCGTACAGGTGCTCCGGCGAATCCCCTGCCGCCGAACTGAACTCCCAGTGGTCGGTGTCGTCGAGCAGGCTCTCGTCCCACTCCGGCCCCGGCGCCCTGCCCCGCAGTTTCCAGTTGAACGTCACGTCCTCAACGCGCGCAAGGTGTTTCAGCAACCCGCCCAACGTCAGTACCGACGTCCCGACCTTCGCGTTCAGGCCCGCCGAGTCGAGATCGTCGGCCTTCCAGCGAAACGTCGTCCGCAGCCGGTCGAGGGCCCCGACCAGATGCGCCTCCTCGGTCCCCGCCAGCGGCGGCTCCCACCAGAACTCGTTCACATCCATGCCGCCCACGGTAGACCGCGCCACCGACATTCGGGGCAAATGCGTTGCGCGCACCCGGCCCGCACGCATACAGTCCCGGCATGGTGAATCCGGAATCGGACACGGCAGGGGCTGCCGGTCACCCGCCAGCCCCCTGAACCACACGCGAAACCCCAGGGCCGCTGGCCGCGGTGACGAGACGTACCCGATGAACGCTCGACACCACGGAGAAACCCGATGCCGCTACCCGTCTACCTGCTCGCCCTAGCCGTCTTCACCATGGGCACCTCGGAGTTCATGCTCGCCGGACTCCTCCCCGACCTCGCCGCCGACCTCGACGTCCCGGTCGGCACCGCAGGCCTCCTCACCACCGCGTACGCCGCAGGCATGGCCGTCGGCGCGCCGCTCACCGCCGCACTCGCCCGGCGCTGGCCGCCGCGTTCGCCCCTGCTCGCGTTCCTCGGCCTGTTCCTGGCCGCGCACGTGGTCGGGGCGGTCACCGAGGACTTCGCGGTCCTGTTCGCGACCCGGATCATCGCGGCGTTCGCGAACGCGGGGTTCCTCGCCGTCGCCCTTACTGCGACGGCCGCCCTGGTCGCACCGGACCGGAAGGGACGCGCGCTCTCAGTCCTCTTGGGCGGCACCACGATCGCCACTATCGCCGGAGTCCCCGGCGGCGCCCTCCTCGGTGCGCTCACCGACTGGCGCGCGACCTTCTGGGCCGTCGCCCTCCTCTGCGTTCCTGCCGCTTTCGGCCTGCTCAGGGGCCTTCCCGATACCCGTGGAATGGACGGGACGCCACTGCGAACCGAGCTCGCTGCGCTGCGAAAGCCCCGGCTGATCCTCGTGATGGGCCTCGGTGCGCTCGTGAACGCGGCGACGTTCGGTGCGTTCACCTACATCGCGCCCGTCGTCACCGGCACCGCCGGGCTCGGCGAACTGTGGGTCCCGGTCGTCCTCGTGCTGTTCGGCGCAGGGTCGTTCACCGGGGTCACGGTCGCCGGGCGGTTCTCGGACCGCAAGCCCGGCAGGACGATCGCCGTTGCTGGCCCGCTCCTGCTGCTCGGCTGGTGCGCGCTCGCTCTCGGGGCCGCAAATCCGGCCGTCCTGCTGCCGCTCGCGTTCACCCAGGGCGCCTTGGCGTTCGCCGTCGGCAGCACCCTGATCGCACGCGTCCTCTACGAGGCAGCGGCCGCGCCCACGATGGCCGGGTCCTACGCGACCGCCGCCCTCAACATCGGCGCGGCAGCGGGACCGGTCATCGCCGGTTTCGCGCTGGTCGCAGGCAATGCGGGCCCGCTGTGGACCGCCGCCGTTCTCGTCGCGGCGGCGCTGGTCCTTGCCTTGTCTGGCCGCCGCGTGCTCACCGGTTAGTCAGCGTCGCGGCGACCGCCGCGGCCGTGGTCTGTACGAGTTCGGGCAGGGTGCGGCGGTCGCCGATGAGGATGAGGAGCCAGTAGAAGATCGGGCCCAGCAGCAGCGCGTGCACTATGGCGGAGTCCGGGGCCGTCGCGAGCTCGCCGCGTTCGACGGCCCGCGCGAGCACCGTGTCGATCACGAACCGCTCGCGTTCGATGAACGTTCCGGTGAACCGCGCCCCGAGCGCCTGGTCGCCGTGGATGTCGGCCAGCAGTCCGTGCAGCACGGCCGGAGGCGCGGTGGAGAGCTGCGCGGCGATGACCTCGCAGATCGCCACCAGGTCCCCGTGCAGGGAACCGGAGTCCGGCGGCGGCCGCTCCTCCATGTCGTGCACGGTGGCCGCGAAGATCATCTCCTGCTTGGTCGCGAACCGCCGGTAGATCGCGGCCTTCCCCACGCCCGCACGGGAAGCGACCGCGTCGACGGTGAGCTTCGAGTACCCGCGCTCGGAGAGGACCGCGCGCGTCGCGGCCGCTACGGCGTGATCGATCTGGCTGTCCCGGGGGCGCCCCACGGGTTGCTTCGCTTCCGGCATGCCCTTAGGATACGGAACCAAGAGTATTGAAACTATCAGTTCCGTAATTAAGGGGTCGTCATGATCAAATGGGCCGGACGGATCTTCGTCTTCCTCGGCATCGGACACACCGTGCTCAGCCTCGCGCTGGTCGCCCCGGAACACGCGGCCGCATGGTTCGGCGCCGAACTGTGGAGCCCCGACGAAGGCGTCATCACGATGGGCCCCAGCATGTCCTCATACTGGCTCAGCATCGGCGGCTTCGGTGTCCCGCTCCTGGCCTTCGGCCTCACGGTCCTGTGGATGGACCGCCGCGGGCTCGTGCCGCCCGCGTTCCTCGGCTGGATGCTCCTGGTGTGGGCAGTAACCAACACGGTGATCCTGCTGCCCTCGCCCTGGATGCTCGCGGCGGTCGCCTCGGTCCTCTACCTCGCGGGCGTCCGCCGCGCGAGCAGCAAAGCCGAACCGGTTGCGGCCCAGGCGGTCTAGAGCCGGTTGGCGAGGCTCACGATCTCGACGTCCATAGACGAGCTCGCCGGGAAGTCGATGACGGAAGGCGCGACACCGGCCGAGACGAGGTGCGAGCCGAGGGCGGCGACCATGGCGCCGTTGTCGGTGCACAGCTTCGGGCGCGGGTAGCGCAGCGTGATCCCGGCGTCCTCGGCGCGTTCGACCGCGAGGGTGCGCAGGCGCGAGTTCGCGGCCACGCCGCCGCCGAGGAGGATCGTGCCGACGCCGTGCTCCTTCGCGGCGAGGATCGCCTTCTGGGTGAGCACGTCGCAGACGGCCTCCTGGAACGCGGCGGCCACGTCGTTGACGGGCACGTTGTTCCCTTCGGCGCGTTGGGCCTCGATCCAGCGGGCGACGGCGGTCTTCAAGCCGGAGAAGGAGAAGTCGTAGCGGTGGCGCTCCATGTCCTTCGCGGCGGTGAGGCCGCGCGGGAACCGCACGAACGCGCGGTCGCCTTCCTTGGCGGCCTTGTCGATGTACGGGCCTCCGGGGAACGGCAGGCCGAGCAGGCGCGCGACCTTGTCGAAGGCCTCGCCTGCGGCGTCGTCGATGCTCGCGCCCAGCTGCGTCACCTTGCCCGCGAGGTCCTCGACCATCATGATCGAAGAGTGGCCGCCCGAGACGAGCAGGCCGATCGCGGGCTCGGGGATCGGCCCGTTCTCCAAGGTGTCCACGGCGATGTGCGCGCTCAGGTGGTTGACGCCGTACAGCGGGACGCCCGTGGCGATCGAGTAGGCCTTCGCCGCGCCCACACCGACCATGAGCGCCCCGGCGAGGCCGGGACCTGCGGTGACGGCGATGCCGTCGAGGTCGTTCAGGGTCAGCCCGGCGTCGGCCAGGGCCCGCTGCACCGTCGGCACCATGGCCTCCAGGTGCGCGCGGCTCGCGACCTCGGGCACGACCCCGCCGAAGCGGGCGTGCTCGTCGACCGACGAGGCCACCGCGTCCGCCAGCAGCTCGTGGCCGCGCACGATCCCGACACCGGTCTCGTCGCACGAGGTCTCGATGCCCATCACCACAGGGTTGTTCTTCACAGGTCCATCCTCATCACGGCGGCATCCGTGCCGGTGTGCTGGTAGTAGTTCTTGCGCACGCCGATGCCGTAGAAACCGTACCCGTCGTACAGGCGCTGGGCCGGGACGTTGTCGACCGCGACCTCCAGGTACACCGACTGCACACTGTGCGCTCTCGCCCGCGCGAGCAGGTCGTCCATGAGCATCCGTGCGACCCCCCGGCGGCGGGCCTCGGCGGCGACGGCGATGTTGTTGAGCCACATCTCGTCGCCTTGCAGCGCGGTGCCCGCGTAGCCGAGGATGCGGTCGCCTTCGAACACCGCGCGGTAGTCGTTCCCGGCCGAGAGCTCGGTCCACAGCAGGCCCTCGCTCCAGGCCTCAGGCCCGAAGATCGCGGTCTCCAGTTCGGCGACGGCGGGCAGGTGCCACCAGCGCAGCCGGTCGATCCGCAAGTCGTTCATCGCCTCAAACCGTACGCGGATCAGCTAGCCGACGGCTGGGCGTCCGGGCGGCGCAGGTACAGCGGTGTCAGCTGCTCGCTCGGGGCGCCCGCGAGCAGGCGCGGAGCGGCGAGCTCGACGAGTTTCACCAGGTCGGGGTAGATCGGGGTGGTCTCGGCGTCCATCGGGAGCACGTCGGCGTACATGCTCGCGCCTTCGCCGATCGCGTAGTCGGCCTTGGTGTCCGGCAGTTCCGCGGGCTTGCACACCTGCGGTTCGCCTTCGCGCACACCGTCTTCGTAGACGGCCCAGTAGATCTCCTTGCGGCGCGCGTCGGTGGCCGCGAGGGCCCGGCCGCGCGTGTTCGCGCCGATGCCGTCGAGCGAGCAGACGCCGTAGACGGGGATGCCCGCGCCGTCGGCGAACGCCGCCGCGGTGACCATGCCGACGCGCAGTCCCGTGAACGGTCCCGGGCCGACGCCGGAGACGACCGCGTCGATGTCTTTGACGGTCCGGCCCGCGTCGGCGAGGCAGCCTTCGATGAACGGCGCCAGCTTCTCCACGTGCCCGCGCGCGTTCACTTCACGGCGGAACGAGGTCAGGAACAGCTCGTCGGCGTCGTTTCCAAAAGCACCGTCGAGGTCGACCAGCGCGGCCTGCACTGCGGCAGTGGACGTGTCGAGTGCGAGGACCCTCATGCGGCCGCACCCACCGGGGACTCCAGTGCGGCCAGGCGCTCGGCCCAGTCGCCGCCGCGCCCGTGCAGCACGACCTCGCGCACCTCGTCGGCACGCCGCTCGATCGCGATCTCCAGGTGCGACTCGGCAAGCCGCTCGGCGAGGCCCGCGCCCCACTCGACCACGGTCACCGCCGCTTCCACGTCGGTGTCGAGGTCGAGGTCGTCGAGCTCGTCGAGGGTCTCCAGCCGGTACGCGTCGACGTGCACCAGCGGCACGCCCGCCGCGCCCGCGCGGTGCGAGCGGGCGATCACGAACGTGGGGCTGGTGATCCGCCCCTCCACGCCGAGACCAGCGCCGACGCCCTGCGTGAGCGCCGTCTTCCCGGCCCCGAGCGGGCCGGTGAGGATCACGAGGTCGCCCGCGCGGAGGACCGCGGCCAGGCGCAGCCCGAACTCGTGGGTGTCTGCGGGCGTCTGGAGCTGGAGCCTCACGTTTCACTCCTCAAAGTGCGTGTCGATGGCCGGCCTGTCGGCGCGGCGTCCGTTCAGGGTTCGAGACGGTGCCCGTGGTGGCGGGAGAACGGCGACCACCTGCGATGCCGTCCCGGGTCGCGCTCGAGCGGCGCCGCCGCCGGGGCGGGGGACACGGCGGAACCCCTGCCGATCTCAGCCACGACTTTGTCGATCATCTCCAACAGCAGTTGTGAGATCTCACCAGGGTACTCCAGCTGCGGTGAGTGGGCCGCCTCGGGAATGAGCGCGAATCGCGACCCGCCGAGCGCCGCCGCCAGCCGCCGGGAGTGCTCCGGCGGCGTCAGCAGGTCCTCGTCGCCGACGACCACCAGCGCCGGAAGCCCCGTGAACAGCGGCAACGTCGCCGTCTCGTCGTGATCGAGGATAGCTCGCGCGTAGCCGACGATGCTCTGCATCGAGGTCCGCCGGTTCATCCGCTCCACCAGCGTGACCAGCGACGCAGGCGGGTCGAGGTGCCCGAACGCGGCCTTGCGCGTCAGCAGCCACCCCAGGTCTCCCGCGAGCAGCCGCGACCGCTCGATCAGGTCCGGCGTCCAGCCCGCGACCTGCTGCAGCATCGGCAGCACGGTGCGCCGCAGCCGCTGCAGCGACCGCATCGGCTTCGTCGCCACCTTGTCGAGCCCCGCCGAGGTGGAGGAGAAGAACGCCACGCCCTTGACGCGCTCGCGGAAGTCCGCCTCGTGCGTGCGCGCGTACACCTGGATCGTCATGCCGCCCATGGAATGCCCGACGAGCACCAGCGGACCCTGGGGAGCCACCGCCGTCAGGACGTCGTGCAGCACTTCCGCGAGGTCTTCAATTCCGTACTCCGTACGGGGAAGCGGGCCGGAGCGGCCGTGCCCCGGCTGGTCGTACAGGACCGCCCGCAGCGACACCCCCTCCCGGTCCGCCTCCGCGACCGCCTTGCGCTGGAAGTAGAACGTCGCCATGTCCTGCATGTAGCCGTGCACGAACACCACCGTCAGGTCCGCGTCCTCCGGACCGGCCGTCTCCACGTGGATCGGCACGCCGTGCGAGTCCACCGTGAACACCGAACGCTGCGGCGGCAGCTCGAACGGCTCATGCGCGTACGGGTCGCTCGACGCCGCCCGCGTCCGCCGCGCCAGATACCGCGGCACCCCCCACGCCAGCGCGGCGCCGACCGCCACGCCACCGGTGATGCCCCCGGCCACGGCCAGGCCGCGCAACCGGCGGGACTGCTTCTCACTCATGCGGCCTCGCAATGCTCTCGAACACCAAGCCCCCCGGACATTCTGCCCGGAAACGCCGCAGTGCGGTAGACGCGGCGTTCAGTACTCAGGCGGCCTCGCGCGGAACCACACCCCGGTTCCACAGCCGCGGCACGCGCGAACCGATCGCCGTCAGCACGTCGTTCGGGATCGTCCCGGCCCACGCCGACCAGTCGTCCGCATTCGGGTGCTGCTCGCCCGCGCCGATGAGGACCACCGGCTCGCCCGGCTTCACCGCGTCGTCGCCGCAGTCGACCATGAACTGGTCCATGCAGATCCGGCCCAGGACCCGGCGGCGCTTGCCCGCCAGGTAGACCTCCGCCTTGCCCGAGGCCGCACGCGGCACGCCGTCGGCGTACCCGAGCGGCACGAGCGCCACGTTCGCGTCCCGCTCCAGATGCACCGTGTGCCCGTAGGAGATCCCGGTCCCGGCCGGGACGCGCTTGACCGACATGACGACCGACCGCACCTCGATCACCGGCCGCAGGTCGACCTCGAACTGCGGCACCGGGTTGTACCCGTACAGCGCGATCCCCGGGCGCACCATGTCGTACCTGGTCTCAGGGTCGGAGATGAGCGCCGCCGAGTTCGCGAGGTGCCGCACCTCGGGCTCCAGACCCGAAGCCGCCACGGTCCCCAGGAACCGCTCGAACGCGGCCTTCTGGTCGGCGTTCGCCGGATGCCCGATCTCGTCCGCGCAGGCCATGTGGCTCCACGCGCCGACGACGGCGAGCGAACCGGCCGCCTGGTGCTTCGCGGCGGCCTCGGCGACGAACGCCCACTCCGGTTCGACCACCCCGCCCCGCGACATGCCCGTGTCGCCCTTGAGGTGGATGCGCGCCGGACGCCCTGCCTTCTCGGCCGCCGCGGCGACCGCGTCGAGCTGCGCCAGCGACGAGACGCCGAGTTCGATCCCCGCGCCGATCACCTCGGCCAGGCCCGGCTGGTCCGGGGCGAAGAAGAACGCCATCACGGTGGTGCCCGCGAGGTCCGGCAGGCGCTTGAGCTGCCATGCCTCCCTGAGGGTCACGACCCCGAGGCTCGCCGCCCCGGCCTCGACCGCGACCCGCCCGGCCGGGACCATGCCGTGCCCGTACGCGTCGGCCTTGACCATCGCCATCATCGGCACCCCGGCTACGCCCGCCAGGGTCTCGACGTTGTGCGCGAGCCGGCGCCAGTCGGCGCTGGCCTTCGCCAGGCCCGACATGGTGCCGAACTCGGGCTCGGCCAGGACGCGGTAGTTGTCTATCGCCACATATGCAAGGGTACGTGCCCGCCGCGCCCGGCCCCGACAGCGCCGGAGCCGGGGAGCGGCGGGTACAGCGACTGCCTAGGCGAGCTGCTCGCGGACCGTCCGCGCGGCGGCGACCAGGCCTTCGAGCGACGGGCGGACCTCCTCGTAGCGGCGGGTCTTCAGGCCGCAGTCCGGGTTCGCCCACACGCGGTCGGGGCCGAGCGCGGCCACGGCCAGGCGCAGGGCCTCGGCCATGTCCTCGGCGGCGGGGACGCGCGGGGAGTGGATGTCCCACACGCCCGGGCCGACCGCGCTGCGGTAGTTCGCGCGGTCGAGGTCGGCGAGGACCTCCATCTTGGAGCGGGACGCCTCGATCGAGGTCACGTCGGCGTCCAGGGCCGCGATCGCGTCGATGACCTCGCCGAACTCCGAGTAGCACAGGTGCGTGTGGATCGAGGTCTCCGGCCGCACCCCGGCGGTGGCGACACGGAACGAGCGGGTCGCCCAGTCCCGGTAGGCCGCACGGGAAGCGGCGCGCACGGGCAGGAGCTCGCGCAGTGCGGGTTCGTCGACCTGGATGATCGCGGTCCCGGCCGCTTCGAGGTCGGCGACCTCGTCGCGCAGGGCGAGCGCGACCTGGTCGGCGGTGTCGGCGAGCGGCTGGTCGTCGCGCACGAACGACCACGCGAGGATCGTCACGGGCCCGGTGAGCATGCCCTTGACGGGCTTCTCGGTGAGCGACTGCGCGTACGAGGTCCACTCGACGGTCATGGGCGCCTGGCGGGTGACGTCGGCGTACAGGACCGGCGGGCGCACGCAGCGCGAACCGTAGGACTGGACCCAGCCCGCGGCGGTGGTCGCGAAGCCGTGCAGCTGCTCGGCGAAGTACTGGACCATGTCGTTGCGCTCGGGTTCGCCGTGCACGAGCACGTCGAGGCCGAGCTTCTCCTGCTCGGCGATGACGGCGGCGACCTCGGCCTTCATGCGGGCCTTGTAGTCGGCGTCGATCATCAGCCCGCGGCGGTGCGCGGCGCGGGCGTTGCGCAGCTCGGCGGTCTGCGGGAACGAGCCGATCGTGGTGGTCGGCAGCGGCGGCAGCGGAACGCGTTCGGCTTGGGCCGCTTGCCGGTCGGCGTAAGGGACGCGCCGGTCGGCATCGGCGCCGAGCGCGGCCAGGCGCTCGCGCACGGATTCGTCGCGCCAGGCGGCGGGAGTGGCCGGGCGGGCCTCGCGCGACCCCTCAGGGTCGGCGATCTGCTTGATCTCCTGGAGTTTCTGTCGGGCGAACGAAAGCCGCTCGAACAGGGCCTCAGGGAGCTCGGTTTCGGCGTCCAGATCCACAGGAACATGCAGGAGCGACGAAGAGGACGACACCCCGACGCGGTCGCTGATGCGCTGCAGCCGTGCGAGGTCGGCGGCGCCGTTCGCGAGGTCGGCGCGCCAGATGTTGCGGCCGTCGACCGATCCGGCGAGGAAAAATGTTTCACGTGAAACATCCAGTGCCTCAAGTGCATCGAGGTCACTGCGGCCCCGCATGAGGTCCAGCGCGACACCCTCCACACCGGCGTCCAGGAGGACTGGCAGCGACTCGCCGAACGGCCCGTAACCGCCCGCGATGAGGATGCGCGAGTCGGCAGTCAGGCGCCGATAGGTCGCCGACACCGCGGCCAGTTCGGCCTCGGTGCGGTCACCGCACAGTGCAGGCTCGTCGAGCTGAATGAGCCCGGCCCCAGCGTCCCGAAGGGCAGCAAGGATTTCGGTGTACACCGTGACGAGCTCATCGAGCCGGTCGAGCGGAGCGAAACCGGCCGGGGCGTCCTCGCTCGGCTTGGCGAGCAGGAGGAACGAGACGGGGCCGACCAGCACCGGGCGGGCGTCGAGGCCGCGCTCCTTCGCCTCCAGGAACTCCGCGACGGCCTTGGCGGGCTTGGCCGCGAACGCGGTTCCGGGCCCGATCTCGGGGACCAGGTAGTGGTAGTTCGTGTCGAACCACTTGGTCATCTCGAGCGGCACGGCCTGGTCGTCGCCTCGCGCGGCGGCGAAGTAGGAGGCCAGTTCGCTATCGCGGCGGTGGCGCGGCGCGAGCGCGTCCACAGCGCAGATCGTGTCGAGCACGTGGTCGTAGTAGGAGAAGGTGCCGGTCGGGACCGCGTCCAGTACCGAGAGGTCGTCGAGCATCCCGGAGCGGACGGCCGCCGCGGCGGCCTCCAGCCCGGCGGCGTCCAGGCGGCCGGACCAGTGGGCCTCGAGCGCGCGCTTGAGCTCGCGGTTCGGTCCGATGCGCGGGTATCCGAGTGCGGTGGCCTGCGGTTTCGCGGGCACGCTGGTAGTCGTGTTCATGTGTCAGTTCCCTCGAACTTGCGACAACGGGACCACGCGCGGTCGCGCGCGGTACGCGGGCAGGTATTCGGACTCGAGGGCTCTGGTTTTCCTACTTCCCACCGCTTCCCAGACCCTTTCGGGCCCAGTGCTCATGGCGGGTTTCGTTCCCTCTCACCGCTGCGGGGCAGTCCTGGATTCGCACCAGGTTCCCTCTTAGCCGGGGCGGCAGCACTCTGCGCCCCGGAACCAGCGTCGCCCCCGATGGTACGGCCGCAAACGGGTACAGGCCCCTGACTGGGCCGCAGAGTGGGACGAGCGCGGATCGGATTCGTCCGCGAATGGGTAGGCTCGGGGCCCATGAGCACCAAACCTGTAGCAGTAGTCACGGGCGCGAGCAGCGGCATCGGAGCGGCCGCCGCGAAAGCCCTCGCCAAGGCCGGGTTCGACGTCATCCTGGGCGCGCGCCGGGCCGACCGGCTCGCCGAGGTCGCAGCGGAGTGCGGCGGCACGGCGCTGCCGCTCGACGTCACCGACGAGGACTCGGTCGCCGCGTTCACCGCCGTCATCAGCCGCTGCGACCTCCTCGTCAACAACGCGGGCGGGGCCTTCGGCCTCGACTCGATCGCCACGGCCGACCTCGACCTGTGGCAGCAGATGTACGACGTCAACGTGCTCGGCACGATCCGGGTCACCAAGGCGCTCTTGCCGAAGCTCATCGACTCCGGGGACGGCCAGGTCGTCGTGATCGGCTCGATCGCGGCCCGCACGTCCTACCCGGGCGGCGGCGGCTACAACGCCGCGAAGCACGCCGAAGCGGCCGCGACCCGCGTCCTCCGCCTCGAGCTCGCCGGCCAGCCGGTCCGCGTCTGCGAGATCGACCCCGGCATGGTCGAGACCGAGTTCAGCCTGGTCCGCTTCGAAGGCGACCAGGCCCGCGCCGACGCCGTCTACGCGAACATGACGCCCCTGACCGCCGACGACATCGCCGACACGATCGCCTGGGTCGCAACCCGACCCGCCCACGTCAACGTCGACCAGATCACGATCATGCCCCGAGACCAAACCGGCCCCCAACAAGTCCACCGCCGCAACCAATAACCGCAACAACCAAACCGGCCCGGCGGCTCCCCGCCGGGCCGATGCGATGAATGGAAAGCCGTGCCAAAAACCCCTTATGAAGTGACCTCTTCGATTTCGAGACTGGAGTCGGCGATCCCTGCGATGGTGAAGTTTCGCGCGGCCGCACCACGGGAGGTGCGTTGGGAGGTACTGCGCGAAGAGCTGGGGGTAGAGCTTCCCTCTGATTTCCGCGCTCTGGCGGAGGCATACCCGGCGCTGGTTCTCCAGGATTTCCTTTGCCTTGACCTGCCCCAACCTGGGGAGGAGTCGTTGTACATTGCGGCTCATAGAGAAGCGGCTGCGATCCTTGACGACTGGCGCGAGGATGGTTGCGCTGCAGATTATGTGCCGTTTCCGGAGCCCGGCGGCCTGCTGCTTTGGGCGTCGTCGAACCAAGGCGACTGCTTCTTCTGGCGAACCTGGTCAGAATCCCCTGACGACTGGTCGATCGTGGTCTCGGGAAGGAACGGTGACTGGTCGGAGTACCACATTGGCGTCGTGGATTTCCTTGCCGCGCTTTACCGTATGAATATCCGCATTGGGGGGATGCCAGGGGACTTCCCGAAGGATGACCCCGAGGTGACAACTGGCTGAGCAGCGGGGTCATGGGCGCTTCCCGCAGGGGACGGTTCATTAGGCTGTTCCGATTTCATCCCTGAGAAAAGGACGAGGCATTGGGGCAGCTAGTCGGCAAGACGGTTCTCATCACCGGCGCGTCCCGGGGGATCGGGGCGGCCACTGCCCGGCTCCTCGCGGAGGAGGGCGCGCACCTCCTGGTCAACTACCGGGACAAGGCGAAGCGGGCCGAGAAGGTCGTCGCCGAGATCAATGAGCGAGGGGCCACGGGCGCCTCGGTCCAAGCCGACGTCACGGACGCCGCGCAAGTCGACGCCATGCTCGCAGCAATTGAACGCCTCGACGTGCTCGTGCTCAACGCCTCCGGCGGCCTCGAGAAGGACGTCGACGCCGACTACGCGCTCCGCCTCAACCGAGACGCCCAAGTGGACCTCGCGACCAAGGCACTCGCACTCATGCCGCGCGGCGGCCGGATCGTCTACGTGACCAGCCACCAGGCGCACTTCTACGGAACCTACGAAGAGACCCTGGCGGTCTACGCGCCCGTCGCGCGCTCCAAGCACGCCGGTGGCGAGGCCCTCCAAGCGCTCATCCCGACGTTCGCCGAGCACGGCGTCGACTTTGTGACCGTCTCCGGCGACATGATCGAGGGCACGATCACCGCGACACTCCTGGAACGAGCCCAGCCGGGCGCCATCGAGCACCGCCGCGAGGCCGCAGGCAGCCTCCTCTCCGTCGAGGAGTTCGCAGCGCACGTAGCGGACGCTGCCATCGCCGACATCGAGACCGGCGCAGTCATCCTCGCTGGCGGGGCCGGCCAATGGGGCGATCAGGCCGCCCGCAACCAATAGGAGCGCCAACTCGGCGGTTTTCCGCCGGGCCGAGGTTGTCTCAGATCAGGCGCACACTGTCGACGACGGCGTCGACCTCGGTTCGCATCGCGGGGTCGTCACCGAAGGCCATGCCCATGAGGAAGACAGAGCGGTTGTCGTCGGTGATGATGTGGATGATGTGCCCGTACATCGGCGGTTCGCCGGAGATGCTGACCTCCCAGGTGAACCGGTAGGCCTCTTGCCCGTCGATTTCGATGGGCTCGGAGATCAGGATCTGCTTGTCCTCAGGGAAGGGATAGAAGTACTCGGAGTTCTCCCCGGCGATGACGGAGGTCGACATGGACATCTCCTCATCGGTCATCGCCTCACCGGAGAACGCGACCACGGAGGCGGAGCTGCCCTCTTCGTCCTCGGCGGCGTAGCTGGCACTGGAAGTGAACGCCTCGATCAGGTCGTCAGAGTTCATCTGCTCCCAGGTATCGGGCATCGTGTACGAGATCCCAGACTCGGAATCCTCGATGACGAGCTCATCCGAAGCTGCGGGATCGCCGTCGACGCCGTATCGGTCCATGGCCCACCAAACGGCGGCGCCCGCACCGCCGACGACCAGCAACCCGAGCACGACGACAAGCGCGACGACCCCGCCTCGGGCCTTACGGGGAGGCGGCGCAAGCGGGGGTGCGGAGGGAGGCGGATAACCCTGCCCGCCATACGGATACGCCTGTGGAGAATGCATCCCCTGAGGCTGATGAGGACTGTGAGCGGGTGGATATGCGGGCGGATTCCCATAGGGCGGTTGGGTATTCGGTTGTTGGTACACGGGATCTACCTTTCACCTTGGTCGGGTTCCGAATCGACCGGCGCGGGGCTTTCCCAGCACCAAGCTTGCGACGAGGGAAGCATGAGCAGCACGATCCCGAGAATTGCGAGCGCCATCGATATGAAAATGGGCCAGAATGTCAATGCGATATTGATTCCCACCAGCATGATGAGCACGTACAGGCTGTAGATGATGACTGTGACGGTACTTGCCGCATAAGAACGGTTGTGGATACTGAGTGCGACGAGGCTATGCGTCATGCCTGCGACAAAGGCGGGGCAAAGGAGGAATTGATTGAAATCCTTTGCGAGCTGGCCTGTGGCAGTCGTGTCGTATATATCTTCGTACACAACCACTGTCAAGAGATAGAGAACGAATGCAGCCCAACCAAACCAGACGATCCGGTTGTGGATCGCAATCGCGGTCGGCGGCTTCATGAACCTGGCACGTCAAATCAGGCCGTCGTAGGACTCGGGAGAGTCGAAGGACACCGGCCCGAAGGCAGCCTGCGAGGTGGCGAACGGGTCGATGGCGGCAGCTTGGTCGGTGGGAATCCCGTCGGGGAAGTACTTCTCGACGCGGTCCTTGTCGCTGCCGGGTTCGATGCCACCAGCGGGCGGGATGTACTCGAATTCGCTCAGTTCGCTGACCGGTACGCAGCCTGACTGGATCGCCAGGCCAGCAAGGCCCCAAACTCGATACCAGAGGGTGATTCCGTCATCGCGTTTTACCGCGAGGTTTCGATCGATCCTCCCACTTTCCTTCTCGTCGGTCTCGTCGTAGGTGACTTCGTATCCCAGGGAAGTCCAGTGTTCACGGAGCACCTCGATGTAATCGTCTCTGACGAGAGCGGTACCGGAGGCTTCGAGAGACATGTCGTAGTGGATCTCGATGTTCGTGTAGTCGGAATCGTCCTTCCCGTTGTGGCTGCATGGGATCTCTGCCCAGTCGCGGCGCTCGAATCCGGGGAAGTCGGGTAGCACCGCAACCACATCAGCCACAGCCTCCTCCATGGGGGCGTACGCCTCAGCTTGGGTGTATTCGGTTTCAGGCGGGGAATCCATCCCATCCTCCAAGGTTGTACACGCAGTGAGCAGCAGGGTGGATATCGCGACGAGGAGCCAGGCGGAGCGGCCGCCAGATCCGGTTCGTGCGGTAGGCGTTTGTGTTACTGGCACGATCATCCTCACTTCTGCCCGGTTATCACATTGGCCATCTCGATCCGCGCATCCATGTTCTGGTCCCCCCAATAGGTGCCGTGGTTGTCCATCGCCTCGCCGATCTGGTTGTACCAGGGGTAGTCGACCGCTACGCTTTCGATGACATTGGCCCCATAGTCCGATTCGGTGGGGTCTGGACCATTGACTCTGAGGTTAGCTGGGGCGTTGATGATGTCTTGGTCGTTGGTGGTGGCGTAGACGTTCTCAGTATCGATGCCGAGGGAGTTCGCGCTCTCGGTGTTGGTTCCAGGGGAAGCGACGAAGATGATGTTGTCGGCATCCACGCCTTCACTCGAAGCTGCAGTACCGATCATGTCGGTCCCGTAGGAATGCCCGAGAAGCGTCAGGTTCGACGGCTCGCCCTCGGCGGTGGCACGTATGCCTTGGGTGAAGGACTCCAGCTCGTCGGAGCCTTCCTCGGCCCACTTCATGTCCCTGGCCTCGTTCATCGGATCGTCGGGGGCGTCGTAGTCCACCCACATGACCGTGGCGGTCTCGTTGAGCGGATCCACGTAGCGAGCGTCATTGGCCATGATGTCGGCGCGGTCCAGGTCGTTACTGGCGTTTTCGAGTCCCGCGTAGGTTCCCGGGACGTAGGTGTTGACGTTCGCTGCTTCATCCGGGTTGCCGATCGAGACGACCGCCTGACCGCTGCCCTCGGTGCCGAATTTCATCAGGTAGTACGGCTGATCGGTAGTACTCGACAGCTCAGGGTTGCCCTCGTCATCGGTGATCCTGTCCTGCAGAGAGGCAAGACCATCTCGGTCCGAGTTCAGTTTTTCCCATTCCTCCAACAGCGCCGTGTACTCCGGGTTCGCACCGGTGCCGCGACCACTTCCAACGGTGTCGGTGCCGTTTGCCTCCATCTGTGCAATTTGCTCTTGAACGGAGGCGATTTCGCTGTCGAGGCTCTCGATGGTGCTGTCGAGCGTCACCCTGTTCGCGGTGTCACGCACATCGACGGGGATTCCATCAGTGGGCCCGACCCATTCGGGGTGCTCGGTGATGAGTGCTTCCCTCTCGGTGTCGCTCAGGTCCTCCCACCACTGATTCACTTGCTCGGGCGACATACCGGACTCGCCGTTGGCGATCGCTTCCATCTCGGCCGCGACTTCCTCGCTCAGTGCGGACTTATAGTCGTCGATGAGCTCGTCGTGAGTGGCCCCGAGCTCGGGTGGGAGTTCCGGCGGGTTCTCGCGCATGTCTTTGAGCGCGGCGGCCGCGTCGTCGTCGGCGTCGTGGGCGCGGGACATAATGGCCCGCAACCAGTCCTGGTATTGGTCCCCGATCTTGTCGACTTCGAGATAGAGGTCGATGCCGTTGCCCAGCGCCCTCAGCCGGGTGATGGGGTCGATGCCTTCGGGCTTTTCGATGCCGATCTTGTGACAGAGCCACTGGGGCGGGTTGGTAGTCAGGATCGCCTGGTGGAGGTCTGCGTTCGCGTTCACCTCGTAGTTGTGCTTGTCGCCCTCGATCTCGAAGTCGTGTTCCTCGATGAGACCCACTACCTCAAGAAGTTCTTCCTGTTCGGCTTTGAGTGCTTCGGCCGCCTCGATGAGGGTGACGTGTACGCGGATCTTGGCGTAGTCGGAGAGGTCGTCTTCGAAACGTCCTGTGAAAAGGTCGATCTGCTCACGGACCAGGTTTGCGGTGTCGGACTCGTAGTTCTCGACGCTCAGATGCCCAGCGATGACCTCTGTGCGCAGCCGTTCGGTGTGATCGATCATGCTGCCCACATACCTGTCCCAGGTAGTGGCGACGGAATGGATTGCGTCGCAGTCGAGGTCGCGGAGATCCTTCCAGGACATGTCGCTCATTGAGTTGTCTCCTACCAGTCGGGGCGGGCCGAGGCGTTCTCGTTGGCGCGGCCGGGGTAGCGGTCATGGTCGGCGAGGGATGCGAAGTCGCCGGCGTTGTACTGGTCGACTTCGACGGCCTCCTCGGCGCACACGGCCAGGTACTCGCCCGTGTTGCCGCACAGGCGAGTGAAGCCGCTGGCGCGCTGGAGCTGCCACCACTCCGCAGCTTCGGCGAGGGCCGGGCCGAGGGCGGTGTCGGAGTCCTTGAGCTGCTGCGCGAGTTCGGTGGTGGTGTCGAAGAGTGCGGTGGTTGTCGTATCGACTTCGGACTCGACATCGAAGAGGACTTCCACGGACTTGTGGACCTCTTCAGGCTCCATCGTGAAGACGTCAGCGCCGGACATGGTGAACCGCTTCGAGGCGCGTGGGGTTGAGGGCGCGTTCTGCCACGGGTGGGGACCTCCGGGGGCAAATGTCAGGATTGTCAAGGGGCGCAACCCAGGGTAGCGGAGAGCTTCCAACTGTGGGGTACAGCAGGGCGCCGCTGGTGGGGGTGGGGTGGGCGAGGGGCTCTAGACGCTTTTGCACACGAAGGTGTGTCGCGCTTGCGGTTTCGCGAAAGGCTGTGTCAGCCTGAACTTACGTGCGAATCGCACGCTGATGAACCAATTGAATATGGCCGGTGGGCCGCCCCAGTTTCTTGGCAGAACAGGCGGCCCACCTCCTCAAACCAAGGAAGGCGAGCCTCCCATGGCTTATCCCACCCTACGCGAAAACAGGCGTAGCGCAACTCATCAACTCACGGCCGCCCGGAACCAGGCAAGGGCGATGGTCCTGGTCCAGGAGCCGTTCTATCAGCATGATCACCTCGGTCCGGGTGCGCTGTTGCGTGAGATCACCGGTTCGGGCGAGGCAGCCGGGTACTACGACTGGGCGGGCCGCCGCCTCTTCATGGGCGATGGCGAGCCCGACCGGATGTGTCCGGGCGCGTACCGGTACCAGCACAACCCCGCATCCTGCGACCTCGAAGCGCCGGATTCGGACCCCCGCAGCCCCCGGTACGAGCCGATGCACTTGCGGCACAAGCCGGGCGACACCTGGCTCATCGACGCCAACCGGCCCCACGACCCGTTCGACCCCGGCCCCTACGGGTCCCCCGGGTGGTACAAGGACGAGCGCACCGGCCGCCACCGCCGCGACGAAACCCCCGACCCGCTTCCCGCAGAAGGCTGGGTGAACCCCGGCAACGCCTGGTTCCCAGGAACCGCCGACTGGCCCGAACCCGAACCCCCGCAACAGGAGCCACCGCGACCGGCTTCCCGGCGGGGCGGCGGCTCGGACCGGCCCCCGCCCACCACCGGCACCGGTTGGCGGCCCGTCCCCTCCGAACCCGACGAACCCCCGAGGCCCCACCGCGACCGCTTCTGGAACCGCGAAGACTCCACCGGCGAGTTCCGGTTCTCCAAGCTCCGTGAAGACGCCTTCGACCGCTTCATCGTCAAGTCCGCCGAGCTCCGCGCCGCACACTTCCAGCCCGAGAAGCCGTACTTCCGGGAACGGGTCGTCTGGGCCCTGCGATGGATCGCTTGGGTGATCGGCCTCGGCCTCATCCCCATGCCCGCCCCGCTCGCCAGCGCACAACGGGCCGAACCCGAAGCACCGGAGCGCATCCCAGCACAGACCCGCCCGGCCGACCGTGCCGGGGACACCGCCGCAGTACCCGGGGCGGCGATCGCCGCCGCCATCGGCGGCGCCCGCGCTGCACGGAAAGTGATCGCCGCCAGAGAGACCCGAACCAGCAGCGAACTCGCCGACGCCGTCCGCGACAGCGCCAACCACTGGCGTGCGCGACCGCGGCAGAACCGCCCCCGACCCTCGCCCAGACCCGCCACCGGCTCGTACATGACCGCCTGGGAACACGCCTTCGACCACGCCTTCGACACCAGCCACACCCTCAACCTCGGCACCCTCGCCACCGGAGGCGCAGCATGAACCCCGAGTTCCACGCAGCCGCCCACGTCGAAACGTTCGAGATCAGCAGCCGTCCGCTGACCTTCTCCCTGATCCCGACCCAGGCCCGCGCTCGCATCACCTGCAATGACGAGGCGATCGGGTCCGTGATCCGACTCGACACCGACCAACCCGCCCTATGCGTCTCGGCGCCGATCGAAGCCGACTGGGCCGGAGTCCACTGCGAACTCCTCATCGCCGAGGCGATCCGCATCTGGAACAGCACCATCAAGAATTGCCCCAACTGACCCAAAGCGCGCGCGCCGCCGGGCCCGACCCGGCGGCGCGCGAAGGCCCCGACAACAGTGCGCGCCCAGTGGGGCGTAAGCCGCTGCACCGGGTACTACGAGAATTGATGGATGAGCAGACCACAAGAGGAATCCCGCGCTGATGGCCCGGTGCCGCTCTCTCCTATCGTCGTCGGTACGTTGGAGGAACTGCTGCCAGGCGATAATCCAGTGCACCATGCACTGCGGCAACAGATCCCCTTCACGACGATGGAGGAAGGGTGCCCCTGTGGGTGCACGTCAGTCGACCTGTGGGTCGACAAGGCCCGGTGCAAACCCGCTCCTCCACATGATGGCAGACCCGCGGCCAGTGGCAACTACATCGACACCAACCTCTACGCAGGCGTCATCCTCTTCACCAGAGACGGATACCTGCGCTCACTCGAAATCCATACCTGGCTGGAAGAGCCGATGCGCAGCTGGCCCGACCTCAGCCATCTCGAAGTCGAACCCCCGCCATAGGTATGCCTTCACCGACAGCCCACGCCGAAGAGCTTCCGGTCAAATTCAGCCACTGCCGCTTTGTCATCGGGTGAAGGGCGGCTTGACCACGCGGACGGGGACGCGGCCTTCCGGGCCCTCGGTCTCCAGGTCAGCGCCGGGTTTCAATTCAGGATCGAGGAAGGCGAGCGCGATGCCCTTGTCGATGGTGGGCGAGTAACCCGCCGAGGTGGTGGTGCCGACCTGGCGTACGCCTTCGAAGACCGCTTGACCGGCGAGCGGCACGCCGTCGTCCAAGGCCTTCAGTCCCCAGAGCCGCCTGGCCGGTCCGGCAGTGCGGACGGCCTCCAGGCTCTCCTTGCCGTGGAATTCGGTTTTGCTCCAGCCGACCGCCCAGCTCATGCGGGCCTCGACGGGGTTGATTTCGTGGCCGAGCTCGACGCCGTGCTTGGGAAGTCCGTGCTCAAGCCGGAGGAGGTCGTAGGCGTCCTGGCCGCAGGGCCGCGCGCCCGCGGCGAACAGGCGGTTCCAGAGCCTCCGTCCCGGTTCTGCGAGTGCCACCACCAGGTAGGCCTCCTCACCGAAGCGGTCGGTGCGGCAGGACCAGGCGCCCTCCCAGTGTTCGAGCATCGAGATCTCGAAGTCCATGTGCGGGTGGCCGACAGGGATGCCGAGGCGGTCGAGCATCGGCGCGGCCTCGGGTCCGTGCACTTCGAGCAGCACCTGGGTGCCGTCCATGACGGCCACCTCCACCATGTGCGGGGTGTAGTCGTCGAGGATGATGCCCGCGTCGAGCCAGTTCGCGGCACTGCCGAAGAGCGCGTAGCCGGAGGCGGTGAAGCGGTTGACGAGGATTTCGTCGATGACACCGCCGTCCTTGTCGCACAGGAGGCTGTACTGGGAGGTGCCCACGCGGTCGAGCTGGTCGGTGTCGTTGGTGAGAATCCTGTTGAGCGCCTTGGTGGTACCGAGGCTGTGCAGCATGATCTGCCCCTGGTGGGACAGGTCGAAGACGCCCGCGCCCTCGCGGACCGCGGCGTGCTCGCCGTAGGTGTCGCCGTAGTCCATCGGGACCAGCTGCGTGTCCTTGCGACCCCATTTCCACTCCTCGAAGCGGGCCCCGAGTGCTTCGTGGCGGTCATGCAGGGGCGATCGCCGGATCTTGCTTTCCTTGTCTGCCATGACCGGACGGTAGCGTTCCGTCACTGTCCGCCACAACCCCCGAAACTGGCGCGGGTCAGTCGCCGAGGGTGGCGGTGAGGGCGCGCAGTCCGGCGGCGAGGGTCTTGGGGTCGGGTGCGTTGTCGAGGTAGGACGCGGGCTGGAAACTCGGATCTCGGGGGCTCGAGTCGCAGGCTTCGGCTCCACCGGAATGTTCAGGCGGCGTTGCGGGCAAGGCGGAAGCCGAGGTCGTCGATGCGGAGGGTCGGCATGGTGCGGCGGCGCACGCCGACCCGGCACGACCAGTGCTCGTCGAACCAGCCGCCGCCCTTGATGACGCGGTAGTCGCGGTAGACCTCGGCGTCGTAGACGTCGAAGCACCATTCCCAGGCGTTGCCGATCATGTCGTGCAGGCCCCAGGCGTTCGGCGCCTTCTCGCCGCCGCGGTGGAGGCGCTCGCCGGAGTTGTCGCGGTACCAGGCGATCTCGTCGAGTTCGCCGTAGCGGGGCCCGGTGGTCCCGGCCCGGCAGGCGTGCTCCCATTCGGCCTCGGTGGGGAGCCGGTAGCCGTCGGCGGTGCGGTCCCATTCGACTGCTTCGGTGTCGGTGCCCGCGCCGGTGACCGTGTAGGCGGGCCGGAGGTCGGCCAGCTCGGAGGCGCGGTTGCAGAAGCGGACGGCCTCGAACCAGGACGTGTTCGTCGCGGGCAGCCGGTCGTCGTCAACGACGCCGAGGCCGAAGGCCTCGCCGATCGCACGGCGCGTGACCGGCAAGGGCGACAGCAGGAACGGCGCGACCCCGACCGTCCAGCTCCGCTCGGTCCGCCGGTCGCTGATCATCACGGCCCCGGCCTCGATCCTCTGCATCGACGAATCCTAGGCCGCCCTCGACACGTGACCTCCAACCGGCAATACGCACCGGCCAGCGCTGCGACCCGCGGAGCTCGGCTCGGCTCGGCTCGGCTCGGCTCGGCTCGGCTCGGCTCGGCTCGGCTCGGCTCGGCTCGGCGATGAGCCGCCACCCTGCCGGCCCCTCGTCGGCAACGCGCGCGGCCCGACAAGTTTCCGTTCGTGATCCGCGCCACTCATTGAGTTCCGCTGTCACGTTCGCTTCGCGCCGCGGTTCAACCGGATGTAAGCGTCCCCGCGAATCGAACCGGAGCATTCCCATGACCGTCGCCCACGTCATCGTCACCATCGCCGCTGCACTCTGGGTCGGCTTCTCGGCCTACTCGATCTTCACCAAGGCCGCCTTCGTGATCGAGCCCCTGCAGAGCTACGGCGTGCCGCAGTCGTGGTGGTTCCTGCTCGGCCTCGCGAAGGCCGCCGGGGCGGTCGGCCTCGTCGTCGGATTGTTCGTTCCGTTCATCGGCGTCGCCGCCGCCATCGGCATCATCCTCTACTTCCTTGGCGCGGTCATCACGGTGCTGCGGGCCCGCTCGTACAAGACCGTGGTCTACCCGGTCATGTACCTGGTCCCAGCCGCCGCGTCGCTCATCCTCGGCGCACTGGCCTGAGCCCGCCGCCTCGCTCGGCCTCGGACCACCGGTCTGCGGCCCTTCGTTGCGGTGCTTGCACTCGATGCGCCGGTGAGCCGCCGGGCCGCTCACACTCCTCCTCTCTTCCCCGCCGGGGAACGCCCGGCGAGGGGGGGGGGGGGGGGGGGGGGGGGGGGTTTTTTTTTTTTTTTTTTTTTTCCCTCTTCTCCCGACAGAGAACCCCCCCCCCGTGTTCTCGCCGCCCCGCGGG